>CAYGBH010000028.1:0-19489 GCA_964348055.1 uncultured Pirellulales bacterium | reverse complement strand
CGAGTCAGTTGGTTTGGTGCCATCCAATACTGTAATATGCGCTCTCTCAGGGAAGGTTTCACCCCGTGCTACAATCTGGACACTCTGGAGTGCAGCTATAAGGCTGATGGTTATCGTCTGCCGACTGAGGCTGAATGGGAATATGCCTGTCGGGCGGGAACACGTACGAAGTACTCCTTCGGCAATTCGCCAGAGAAGTTGGGCCAATATGCCTGGTTCAAGGTAAACGCCAACAAAACCAGCCATCCTGTCGGTCAAAAGAGACCCGACCAGTGGGGTTTTTACGATATGCACGGGAATGTCTGGGAATGGTGCAACGACTACTACAGCGAAGACTATTATCAGAAAAGCCCTGTTGAAAATCCGACCGGTCCGGCTGTGGGAGACGAGCGTGTATTGCGCGGTGGAAGCTGGGCCAGCGGTGCCCAGAGCGCTCGCTGTTCGAGTCGGTATAGTGAGACTCCTGGATTCGCCGACGTATGCTTCGGATATGAGGCATATGGATTCCGATGCGTCAGGAGAGCAATCCAGGACGCATCAGGCCAGGGCATAGCAAAATAGTTGTTATTCCAAAAGTACAGAACAGAGGTTTGTGATGCCATATTATAGAATATAAGTAACCAGCGGAGGTTAGTGCTGTGAGGCATATTAGAAGCTAAATACGTTTCCTTGATTTTGGACTTCAGAACCGACATATCTATTCTTGGACTTTCAATTATGACTGCCAATAAATTGGAGTATTGTCGTGAAAGAGCAAAGAGGTTTAACTCTGATAGAACTGTTGGTAGTGATTGCTATTATTGCGTTACTGATGGCGATATTGACGCCGGCACAACAGCGGCGAAAATGAAAAACAATAGAACTCGGGAATTTTTTCTTTTAGGTCTGGTTTCTTGCGTCATCTTTGCGCAGTGCTGCGCTTGTTTCGCCAAGGTAATCCCTTTCGCTGAAAATGGCACCCTGAAGATGTTTTATGATAACAGGATGCACCCCCAGGCAGTTGAATATGACGGCAGTGTCTATATTGTGTGGAGGGGAGATAAAGGCCTTCCTTACATAATTTCCTATGATTTGGACAGTCGCAAATTTTCGAAGCCCTTTATGGTCCTTACGGGCATGGAAAATAAGATTAATACCAGGAAGTACGATAGCGACCATCATTTTGCTCCTGTTATATGGATTGACAGAGAAGGATATTTTCATGTTCTTTCCGGCTGCCATAGGACACCTGGCACACACCTGATTTCCAAACAACCCGGTAATATTGGTACTAACCTTGACTCCTGGGAAATAGGGGCGCAAATCGCTCCCGGAATATCCTACCCCACTATCTTCAGCATACACGACGACAAGGAATTGATTTATTATCGCACAGGCGGCCATACCAGTTCATGGACATATCGTATAATAGATGACAATGGAAAGACATGGACCGGGCCTTCAAGAGATGTGACCGACATGGACATTAACGGCAGAACCGAATGGTCGTCATACCAAACCACATTGCCGAGCCGGGACGGTAGAATCCTCCACGTGGCTTTCATAACCTACGACGATAACAAGTCCGAAGATCCGACGAGGTTTTACAACCCGCGATACGACAAGGAAGTCGAGAATGAATGGAAGTATAATCTTTACTACGTCAAGATCGACCTGCAAACCCACGATGTGACTAACTTCGATGGTGAAAGTATGAAAACCCCCATCGACATCGACCAAGCCGATGCAAAATGCAGGATTTGGGATACGAAATGGCGCGGAGCCGGCGTGCCGCCCACCATACTTCTTGATGAAAATGGGGACCTTGCTTTTTTGCATGTGCTTTCAGAAGAAACGCTTGAGGACCACCAGTACTATTACGTTAGACGGGCGGATGGAAAATGGAAGCAGACGCCTATTGCCCCCTCCAACCATCAATGGAATAGCTGCCATTTAGCGAGAGACGATGACGGCGCATTGCACGCCTTTCTGATCGTCGGCGGCGGGTACCTCGATATCGGCGGCTATATGGACAGATATGGAGGAGGAGCTGTTGAAGAATGGGTCTCTACCGACAAGGGAAACACATGGAAGGAACAGCGTGGCCTGTCACCCGAAGAGTCCAGATATCCGGGTTGGAAATACAATAATATTCAGCCGGTAACAAGATCCGAAGGAAGCTTTGTGGACGGAATGCTCCTCTTTTACGGATGGCAAGACAGTAATGGGTATGGAACCGCTTTCCTATTGGATGACAGGCAATAGTCATAATCATTAGAGGAAGCAGATTCCTGTCAAGTCAGGGTCGAAAAGCTCTTGAATGGTATTGCCCCAGGGCTTATGATGAATGTGAGAAACATATTGAATAAATAAGAGGAAAAATGACGATGAAGCACCTGCAATTAACCCGGCGCGATTTTTTGAAAGGCGCATCATTAGGCACCCTTGCAGCCGTAGTTTCTTGCCGGGGGCCCAAGCCCTTCCTTGAAGGGCTGGGCGGGCAAGCGGCACGGGTGAACAAGCGGCCGAACATCGTGGTCATCTTGACCGATGACCAGGGCTGGGGCGACCTGAGTGTCCACGGAAATGTCAACTTGGACACACCGAATATCGATTCCTTGGCCCGCGATGGAGCCCTATTTGACCGGTTTTATGTCTGTTCCGTCTGCGCGCCGACACGGGCCGAGTTTCTAACGGGGCGCTACCATCCGCGTGGCGGCGTGCACGGCGTGACGACTGGAGCTGAGCGATTGAACCTCGACGAGAAAACAATCGGCGAGACGTTCAAGGCGGCCGGGTACGCTACGGCAGCTTTCGGGAAATGGCACAATGGCACCCAATATCCCTACCATCCGAACGCCCGAGGCTTCGACGAATACTATGGATTCTGCTCCGGGCACTGGGGAAATTATTTCGACCCAATCCTCGAACACAACGGGAGAATCGTGCGAGGAAAAGGGTACATTATTGATGATTTGACCGACCACGCCTTGACGTTCATCGAACAGAACAAAGACCGGCCTTTCCTCTGCTACCTGCCGTATAACACCCCCCACTCGCCGTTCCAGGTCCCCAACCGCTTCTATGAGAAATTCGGGATTCATCCGGTTAGGATGCGTAACCGTGACCCGAAACTGGAAGAACTTGACAAGACGCGGTGTGCCTTGGCCATGTGCGAAAATATCGATTGGAACGTCGGACGCATCCTCCGGAAGCTCGATGAATTGAATCTTTCCGAAAAGACCATCGTGTTGTATTTCAGCGACAATGGACCGAACAGCTGGCGGTGGAATGACGGGATGAAAGGACGAAAGGGCTCGACCGATGAAGGAGGCCTCCGTGTGCCGTGTCTGATGCGGTGGCCCGGCCATATCAAGCCGGGTACCAAGATTTCTCAGATCGCCGGAGCCATCGACCTGCTCCCGACTTTCGCCGACATAGCTGGTATCCCGATAGTTGGCAGCAAGAGGCTTGATGGGATAAGCATCAAGCCGCTTGTTTTCGGGACGGCCAAGAAATGGCCGGACCGAATGATATTTTCACACCAGAGGGGGCGGGTGAGCGTTCGTACGCAACGGTATCGACTTGACCACATCGGCAAGCTGTTCGACATGACCACCGATCCGGGGCAGTATCGCGACATCTCCAAAGAAAAGCCGGAGGTCGCGACGGAGCTGTCGAAGGCGGTTGCCCGGTGGAAGCTGGAAGTGCTGGGCAAATCGTCAAAGGATGACCGGCCCTTTACCGTTGGCTACGCCGAATTTCCCTCCACGGCCCTTCCGGCACGAGACGGAGTCCCCTGGGGAAACGTTCGGCGAAGCGCCAAAGCACCTAATTGCTCCTACTTCACCAATTGGGTCAGTGCCGATGACAAGATGACCTGGGACATCGAGGTGGCGAGCAGCGGTAATTATGAGGCCGTGATTTACTACACGTGTTCGAAGGAAAACGTCGGCTCGACGGTCGAGCTGCGTCTCGGCCGAAGCCGCGTTCGTGGAAAAGTAACTGAGCCACACGACCCACCGCTGGTTGGTGCAGAATACGACCGTGCCTCTCGAGGCAGCGAGTCGTATGTCAAGGACTTCCGGCCGCTTCGCTTAGGCATCTTTCGATTGACAAAGGGCCGCGGCCAGTTAACCCTTCGTGCGCTAGACGTTCCGGGAAAGCAGGTGATGGACGTCCGCGCCGTTATGCTTACCTTATTGAAATAGCCGCATATGAAGGCCTGACAGCTCGGCTTGGAGGAGCCGCGCCGGAGGGAGAAAGTTCAGTATCAGTGTGGATAAAAGAAAAGCCTTTTCTTTATTAGAACTCTTGGTGGTGATTTCCATTATTGGATTGCTGATGGCGATATCGCTGCCTGCAATGCGGCGAGTAAGAGAACGGGCAAAGACAATTATCTGTCAATCCAACCTCAGACAGTGGGGACTGATCTGGGCGGCATATACACAAAGCAATCATGGACTGTTCCCTAAGTGGTGGTATCGTAACGGGGATTACTGGGAACAGTATCGTAGGCGCTGGATACGGAAGTTGCACCGACATGCCGGCGATGCAGCGCTCTGTCCCATGGCCACTAAGCTTGTCAACCCGTCAGGCAAGGTCGCTGGGATAAAGTATGGCGCGGATGATTGGGCCTGGGGCAGGCTTGGGCCGGTAGGCACGATTGGCTGGGACCTCTACGGCAGCTACGGGATGAACGCTTATGCCTTCTTCCCCGACTTCGCTGAGGGCTCCGTCTTGGAGCAGTACGAGCATCTGTACTGGAGAACACCTCATGTCAACGGGGCAGAGCGGATACCCTATCACTTAGATTGCGCGGCTTGGGGCATGCGGGTGGCATCGAGCAATCCACCTCCGGCGGATGAGGGCCGGTTGCAGAGCGGCGGCGCCATGGGTGCTTTCTGCGTAGACCGTCACGATGGTTTCATACACAGTTTCTTTATGGACTGGTCTACCAGAAGGGTCGGGTTAAGAGAGTTGTGGACGCTGAAATGGCATCGCGGGTTCAACACGGAAGGTCCTTGGACAAGAACTGGCGGCGTACAACCGGAGGACTGGCCGGAATGGATAAGAAAGTTAAAAAACTAATGAAAATCAGAGGTCAGAACTTGTCTGATGACAGACAAGAATGAGAAGTCAGAGTCTGGTACTTTGTCGTTTAGCATCTGTCCTCTGCGCTGTGTCTTCTCCGGACCTATATCGTCAAGAACTTTAAAATATGAGAAGTAAATATAGAGCACATCCTATCTTTGAGGTTATTTTGTTGGCCATTTGTCTGGCTGGTTTTCCTAAAGGTAATTTACACGCAGATGAAAGCAGTAAGTACTTAGATGCTGTCCGTGAGTTTGCCGATAACGTGCTTAAGTACGGTAGGGATACCTATGGGAAACCCACGCCTTTATTTGTCGACGGTTTGATGATCCGCGACCCCAACGACCCCAATTATGGTAAGGATGGAGTATTCAAGCCGGTTGAGTGGATAGCCCCCAATGGTGAGAGGTGGATTCTTTCAAATCTTGCCTCCCAGCAGAACCTATTCCGCACACTCGATGGATTAACCAGAATAACCGGCGACCCCAAATACAAACAGGCAGCAATGGACGCAATCAGATATGCTTTTGATAATCTGCGCAGTCCTAGCGGATTGCTCCATTGGGGAGGTCAGGTGGCGTATGATTTGCGGGCAGATGAAATGTGTACAGATTACTATGTCCATGAATTGAAACACCATTTTCCCTACTACGAGCTGATGTGGCAGGTAGATCCAGAAGCCACGAAGCAATTTATCGAGTCTTTTTGGTCGGCTCATATTTTGGACTGGTCGAATCTTGAAATGAATCGGCAAGGTGACATGCAGCGGCATGCCGACAACACCTGGGATCACGAATATGAAGGAGGCCCCGTGTTCTTTGAAAGCAGGGGCATATCATTTCTAAATGCTGGTAGCGACCTATTCTATGCTGGTACGATGCTGTATAAGTTGTCGGGGGGAAGAGAGCCACTCGTATGGAGCAAACGTCTGGCATACCGATACGTTGAGGCAAGGAATCCCGAAACTGGTATTGCTGGGACAAGGTATACCCGGCTGAAGATCGATCGAGCGGAGTTGCAGTTTGGAGATGACTTTCCGGGACACGTTGTGCTGGAGGCAACTATTTGGCCCTCGATACCACAGTTACGCAGTGAATTATCACGATACTACTCCCGAAGTATGTTGCTTGGTTCATTCACGAGGCCCAGGATATGCCAGCTGCTGCTGGGAGAGATGATTGGTCCCGACGGTCAGGAATTCGCCCTATGGGCCCTGCAAGAATTAACTGCTTACGGCAACGTGACGTATCGCAAGGAAGATAACTCATTTATCCCCATGCTTACCGACGGTACAAGCCTTGAAGGGTATGTTTACACGAAGGATGGTTATTACGGCCCCAAGGGTACCGTGGTCGAGTCTATACCCGCTGGGCCAATAACCTTCTGGGTGTACGCGTTGGCATACCGAGTTACGGGAGAGGAGTTTATGTGGGAGATGGCTCGCAATATAGCGCAGGGGAATGGTTTGGGTGATATTGGAGCGACTCCTGAAAATGAGCCGAAATTAAAGATACCCACGGACCATTTTGATCCTTATACGCTTTTGTCACTTTTGGAGTTGCACAAGAAAACAGAAAAAACTGAATTTTTGCAGGCAGCACAAGAAGTCGGCGGTAATCTTCTTGCCAAGCGTTTCCATAAAGGATTCTTTGTTCCCAGCAAGGAGCATCTCTATACCAAATTTGACTATTTCGAACCATTGGTGCTATTGCATCTTGATCGATTCGTCAATGCACGATCATCATCGCCGCCGGTGATATGGCCGAGCATATCTTATTTTGCCTGTAGTCATGGCGCACATGAGAGAATAGCAGACGATAAATTAATATATAGCAGGACGAAAACAACCGATTTAAGAATATTACTTCATGAGGCTTCTTGGGACGGCAAGATTGATGTAGTAAGATCACTGGTACCAAGAGTTACCGACCTCAATGTAGAAGCCCCTTTAGCCTTGCGTAATGCTGCCGAAAGAGGTCACAAGGAAATAGTAGAACTGCTTATAGCCAGTGGTGCTGATGTCAACGCCGCAAGAGAATTTCCTAAAGGTGAAACGCCTTTACATTCCGCTGTAAGGGGTGGCCATCGAGACATTGTTGAGCTTCTCATCGCAAACGGCGCTGATATAAAAGCCGAAAATCGTCGGGGTATTACGCCGGTTGATATTGCTGCTAGTCGGAATCGTAGCGACTTGGTAAAACTAATGATTGAAAAAGGCGACATTTCTCTTCATGTAGCTGTTCGCCTGGGGGCTGTAGACAAAGCAAAAAGCATAGTTGAAAAAGGAACCGATATCAACGTAAGGGACATATTGGGCAAGACCCCTTTACACCATGCAGTCGAGGGAGGCCATAAAGATATTGTCGAACTTCTCCTTGTCAACGGAGCGGACATAAATGCCAAGAATAACGAAGGTCAAGCACCGGTTGATATTGCTATAAGTCGTAATCGTAAGGAGATCGTGGAGTTGCTTATTGCCAAAGGCGCTGATATTTCTCTTCATGTAGCTTCTCGCTTTGGAGATTTAGACGTAGTAAAAAGCCTGATCGAAAAAGGAGCTGATATCAATGAAAAGGACACATCGGGCCGTACCGCCTTACACCATGCAGTCGAAGGAGGCCATAAAGGTGTTGTTGAGTTACTTATAGCCAAGGGTGCCGATGTAAATGTTAAGGGTAAAGATGGGAACACTCCCGGGCATGTTGCTTTGGGAGAAACCAATGAAGCTGTTCTTGACCTGCTTATTGCTAAAGGCGCTAACCTTGATTCTATCCATCTATCAGCTTACCAGGGAGACCTGGACGAAGTAACGAGCTTTATCGAGAAAGGTGCTGGTGTTAACACAATTGATTCCTACGGTGCCACACCATTACATTACGCAGCTGTGCGAGGCGACAGAGAGGTGGTTGAGTTTCTGATAGCTAAAGGTGCCGATGTAAACGCGAAGGACAATAGCAACTTTACACCGTTGCATGGGGCTGTAAGGGGCTGGCATAAGGATGTTGTAGCATTACTTATCGATAATGGTGCTAACGTTAATGCGAGAGGTCGTTGGGATTATACACCTATGTATTACGCCGTCTGGTCGTGGAAGACAGAAATGGCAGAGCTTCTTATCGAAAAGGGCGCGGACGTGAACGCTAAAGACAGGTGGGGCCAGAGGCCTCTGCACTATGCGGCTAAAATAGACAATAGAGGTATGGCCCGGCTGCTAATCGTCAAAGGCGCAGATGTGAATGCCCAAGATAATTGGGGTGCGACAGCCTTGTCGTTGGCCATGGAAGAAGGCCATACCGAAATCGTTGAGCTGCTAATTAAGCACGGAGCCAAGGAATAACCAGCCCAACCCCGACCCGTGACAGGCCGTAGCACGGAGCTACACCGGAGCAAGCCGGCCGTTCCATACTCGTACCCGTTTCACCTGTACCTGCGATTCCTGTGCAGGTAGCACAGGTGCAGGCATGAGTAACAACAGAACGGGCATCGGGTTGGTGCGAAGAAATTATGAGCAAACTCAATCTAAAATGATAGCATTTCCTAAGAACACATGATATACTGTGGAAAATAAAGCACAGTGTAACAGAGAAAAGCTCGATGGAAACATCGGCTGAAGTCTCGGGGAATCCAAGGCATATTTAGAGGAGATACCACAATGTCCAGATGCCTGAATAGACGCGAGTTGCTTAAGTATCCGGTGGCGGTATCAATAGGTTGGGTGGGAGCACAACTGGCGAGTAACGATACCCTGGCAATCGACTACACCGAGCCTGTCCCCGGTAGCGAAAAGCTCACAGTGTATCAGAACGATTCTCAAGTCCTTGTTCGCTGGAACAATATGCCGTTGATCGCATACCGAGCTCATATCACGCAGAAACACCCATATTTCTACCCCGTAAATGGGCCGGTGTCGGGAGTATCGCTGACCAGCGAATCGGCACTGCCATATCCGCATCATCGCGGGCTCTGGCTCGGATGCCATCCGCTGAACGGCGGTGACTACTGGAACGCGGCGGGCCCGCTGGACGGAGGCCAGATTCGCTCCGCAGAATTGAAGCTGGATGAAACAACAGCCAATTCGGCAGTGATTCTAAATCGCTGCAGCTGGGTCCGCAAGGACGCTCCTTCGCCCCTGCGCGATGAGCGGAAGTTCACTATCTCTGTGCCGAACGAGAGAATGTGGTTTTTCGATTGCCAGTTCAAGCTGACGGCTCAACAAGACATTACTATCACCAAGGCCAAGCATTCCTTCTTCGCCATGCGCGCGGCTTCCGACATCTCGCCAATCTACGGCGGCGTACTGATGAACTCGGAAGGCGGTATCGGAGCTGCGGGCACCTACGGCAAAGAGGCAAGATGGTGCGGTTACCACGGCAAGCGGGCTGGGCGGCCTGATGTGGTCGAGGGCATAGCTATTATGACCCACCCTAGCAACCCGTGGCGACCGATATGGTTCACACGTGACTATGGTCATATGTCTCCTTCGCCGTTCAATTTCATAGACAAGCCCTGGCGGCTCGACAAGGGTGAGTCCATACTGCTGAAATACAAAGTTGTCCTGCACGCCGGTACTCCGGCTGAGGCCCAATTGAGTCGGCTTTACGAACAGTGGGCCGTGTGAAGTGAGAAAAAAGAAATTATAAACGCAAGAAATCGAAAAGTAAATTGACTCGAAGGAGCAAGAACATGAAGCATATACATTCGAAGGGCTTGAGGGATTCGGAGGTTATTCTGGGCAGAGTCCTTCTGGTATTGTTTTGTCTGGGTCTGTTAGTTGGGCCGGTTGGGCAGGCAAATGCCGGATGGGAGCAAGTTCATGGGATATTGAGCAGGATTAATGCCCCCCGGTTTCCAAATCGTGCCTTTAAAATTACCGATTACGGTGCAGTCGGGGACGGACGAACAGATTGCACCGAAGCTTTCAAGAAAGCTATATCCACCGTTCATAGAGCTGGTGGCGGTCGGGTAGTGGTTCCCGCTGGTTCATTCCTCACCGGTGCGATTCATCTGCAGAGTAACGTTAACCTGCACGTTTCAAAGGGCGCTGTTATCAGGTTTTCGCTGGAGCCCAGCAAGTATCTTCCGGTTGTGTATACGAGATTTGAAGGCGTTGAATGCATGAACTACTCGCCTTTAATCTACGCCTACGAGCAGGAGAATATTGCCATAACAGGCAAAGGAACACTCGATGGACAGGCCAGCTATGAAAATTGGTGGCGATGGAAGAAAATTCAGGGTGATGATGTTAATGTACTGCGGAATCAGGGAGAAACTGGAGTACCTGTTGAGCGAAGAATCCACGGCGATGGCAAACTAATGAGGCCCAACATGATTCAGCCCTACAAATGCAAAAACATTCTGATAGAAGGGGTGACAATCAGGAATTCTCCTATGTGGCATATTCACCCTGTACTTTCAACAAATATTACTGTCAGAAATGTAAGAGTCATTGGCCACGGCCCCAACAATGATGGTTGCAATCCTGAGTCGTGCAAAGATGTCCTTATTAAAGGTTGTTATTTTGACACGGGAGACGATTGTATTGCCATAAAGTCAGGCAGAAACAACGATGGCAGAAGAGTAAACGTTCCGAGTGAAAATATCATTATTCAAAATTGTGAAATGAGAGACGGACATGGTGGTGTTGTCATCGGCAGTGAAATGACGGGAGGTGTCAGAAATGTTTTTGCTGAAAATTGCACGATGGACAGCCCGAACTTGGACCGCATGTTGCGAATAAAGACCAACTCGGTTCGCGGCGGAACAGTCGAAAATATCTATTTGAGGAATATTACCATCGGCCAGGTTGCTGAAGCAGTGCTGAGGATTAACTTTCTCTATGGAGAAGGTGACACGGGCAGTTACACACCGACCGTTCGGAATATCAATTTGGAAAATATCACCAGCAGAAAAAGTAAATACGTATTGTCTATCAGAGGTTATGACCGTTCACCGATAAGAAATGTACGCCTAAAGAATTGTACGTTTAATAACGTTGAGAAATCTAACGTGTTGGTTGGAGTTGAGGACTTGGTTTTGAAAAACGTGAAGATTAACGGCGAGGTTTTCAATGAAGCCGTTAATGAACCAGCCCCTTTAGGCAGTTCACGCTCGAGGTCATAGCCAAGCAGGAAACGCTATTCACTTCTGAGAATAGCCATGGCAACTCTATGTTGGCCGGAACTCTCTTTAGTTGCCGTTCCTGCGCAAGCGACGGCCGACTTCGCGCAGCGCCTTTTCATCGTCCGGATGAATTGAGCCATCGGCAACCGGGCCAACATTTATTAGCAGATTGGCATTGAGCGAGCGTGCCACTTTGATTAGAAACATGACTTCATCCGCAGATAAGTGTCTGGCTGCTTTGTCGTTAATCCAGCCGCCGGGCTGACCTACGCCATCTCTGTTGGCACATTCCTGCATCGTGGTGTTGATCTCTGCGGGCTTGTGCCGGAAGTACTTGTGCCATTTTTCTTCTTGGAACCTCTTGAACCTTTGCAACCGGATGTCCCACCTCTCTTGGCGCTGGGGCGTATCCCAATTGACAGGAGTGGGCATGAGAAAATGCTCCGGGGAAATGAAGTCCTCTTGGCCGAGGGCTCCTTCCTTAAAAGAAATCAAACACTGTGGCTGCAGCGCTCGAATCATAGAGAAGGTCTCGGAGAGTCTGGAGTAATTCTCAGGATTACGTCGGTAGTGACCAATACCATCGAACCAGATCCCGGCGATCGGACCGTATTGCGTCAAGAGCTCCCGAATGATGGTTCGATTTATTTCGAAGAACTCACCGTCCGTCCGCGCGGTTTCGGGCGGAACGTACAGGAACAATCCAAGGCCCTTCTTGGAGCAAGCCTCGGCGAGTTCGCCGACCAAGTCTCGACCTGCTGGCGAATTCAGGCTTGTGAAATCGGTCGTTCTTGTCCGATACATTGCGAGTCTGCCCAAGTGCTTCGTCGTAAAATTCACGTAGCGCATTTCCGCCGCAACAGCCAGGTCGCAAATCGCGTCCGCATCGAAGCGCTCGGCCCGAAACCTTTTCATCAGATCTCTGTGAAAAGCATGAACCCGCTTCATTTGCTCTTCGGACACTCCAAGTTTGGCCCGTTGCGAAGCAGGCAACTTTGCAAGTTCAACTTGCTCCTCAAATTCGGAGATGAGTTCAAGGTATTCGGGCTTGCCGCCCTCGAGCACGCTGGCCAGGGCATAGTGAACGAATAGTCCAAGCTTCGCCTCCTTAAACCACGCCAGCGCGGCCTCATGAGGATCGTGGACATAGAGTTCCTCGTAACCCTTCAGGTAACTCGGCACTTCAGTGGCAAATGCGCCAGTGCCGAGAGCTAAGACTGAGGCCGTGATGTATAGCGCGCTCCAGACAAGCCAATTTCTATTAGCAGACAGTTGCACAGGTTCTCTGTACCCCATCTCTCATTCCCGTCCCTTCCAAATGTTCATTAGTCGTATCTGTGTGTAATCTACTTTCTCATTCCTTCAACCGGCCACCAGGCTGGATCATCGGTGACGACGATCTTGGCGACATTGGATGTCGGCGTCTTCGTACGTACTCGCAACGTATGTTCGCCGGCTGTCAGCGTAAATAGCTGAGGACTGCCCGTGGTCATATTTCCAGCGGGAGACCAGAGCCATTGGTCCCACTGGCCGTAAACACGCCACGTAACTGATGCCTGCTCGTCAAGGAACAAATTGAATATTGATGACTCATTTTCTTTATGAGTCGACAGTCCCCAAATCGCATACTCACCAGCGCGCGGTATTGTGAACTGCCATATCGCAGTACCCCTCTGGCCACTAGTCGGCTTCAAAACCTTGCCCCCCGCCGCCTCGATCCATATTACTCTCATATCCTCCAGCGTAGCATTATCGCGTGTCAGTTCTATCCTGACCGGCTCAAACGCAACTGTGTCAGCTTGGACAGCATTTGTCGGCACCGATTCGTTGCCTGCCCTGTCCACGGCGGTCACCTTATACCGATATCCTGTATTTAACGCCAGGCCCCAATCGACAAACTCTGTCTCGGAAGGTGACCCGACCAGCGACGCCTGCTCACAGGCAAAATCGGCATTTCTGCTGCAGTAGACGTTGAAGTGGTCAACGTCCGTCGCAAGTACGGGTAACCACGTCAGCCTTATCCCGTTAGGCCGAAGTGCGTGAGCTGTTAGATTTGTCGGCGCCTCCGGCGTGGTACTATCCAGCGATAGCATTCCGGCGGGCACGAAAGCGGCATCATCAGTAAAAAGCACTTTGTCGAGACATTCGCTGCCGGTGGTCGGCTGAAGCATCAGTTCGTACTCGCCCGCAGTCAATTCAACAGCGGCCTGAGCCTTCTGCCATACCCATTCTTGGGAATAGCATTGTATCTTTCCCCATGATTTTGTGCGCATACCTGCCATCAAGGCGCCATCTCCCTTAACGCGCGCCCAGAGATGATAAAGCGCGTTCTTCGGTAAAGCCATCTTGACCACAAGGCAACCGTCAGCTCCTTCATCGAGGCAGGCTACGTAGTAGCCATCCGAGGCGGTTTGCTGATCGATGTACTCCCGCATCGGCAGAATAGCTCGGCCTGTCTCAGCCTCGATTGCCAGCCGCACAGGACCCTGCCAATTCTCGTTGCCTTTTCCGAAGACTTCGTTAGACGCCCTGCTCTCCAGGCCGCTATACTCCACGGCTGTCACAACATAGTAGCCGCCAGGCTCGACGAGAGGCCCTCTCCATTGGGTTCCTGTCGCCGGCTCGTTAGTCAGGCGGTGATAATCTACGCCGCTCTGGTCGCTTCTGTAGATGTGGTATCCGCGGGTTTCCCGGCTGCAACGCGGCTTCTTCCACGTCAAAACGACGTCCGCCCCTTCGCTTCGCGCCTGTAGCTCTTGCGGGGGGTCCGGGAAATGGTTGACCCCGACATAGATATTCGTGTATTGGCCCAGCAACTCGACGTTGAAAAGCGACTTGGTCCCATCCGGGCTGCTGTTGGGATGCGGATGACTGGAGTGATGATCGGGATGCCATGTCACACTATGACTGTAATATGAGTTCGTATGTCTGAAAATTGTGTGACATATCTCTAAACCGTCCGTCCGCAGATAAAGGATCGACCCTGGGTAGTTCCCCCTGGCGGGGGTATCAGAGACGAACCACTGGCCGTCTCGACATGGACCGCCATGCCCGCCGCTCCGCAATTCGATAATGCGCCGCTTGGCGGTTCCATCATATCGTATCGCCCAGATGGAACCGCCCGTGTAATACGTCAACTCGCTTCCATCAGGCATCCAATCTGGATGGCCGCCTGATTCGGGTATCGAGGTCCTGTCTGTTCCGTCAGAAAGGACTGTCCACTGTGTGCGCGGATCGTCGAAGTTGAAGAAAATCCGTCGGTTGGATGATTTTGTGAACCGCAACCGATGCCACCGTTTTTCAAGGTGTATTTCCTGCACCGCCCCATCAAGCCCAACAACGTATATCACGGACGGGTCCTGTGTTCCGCCCTGCCTACTACCGAAGAGGAACCATTCTTCCGAAGGATGAGGCGGCATCATCGAACCCAGATTACGGTTGACGCTTACAATTGTCTGGGGCTGGCCGGTGAACGGATTGGTCGCGACCACGAGAGTTGTATTGTCATACTTGATCATATGATAGAACCGATCAGGATAAATGACGCTCCAATAGCCCGTGCGAACAAGTTGTCCATCTAAGGCGGGCATGGGGCGAAGGTCCGAACCGTCAGCGTTCATAAGCCAGCGTTGTGTTCCTCCGGCTCTGCGAGTTAGAAATGTCATTAAAGAGCCGTTCGCATTCCAGGCGGGGATATCGTAGTAGTCGTTCTTGTCTACGGCAGGGTCACATGTCATCCGCCATATAATGCAGTCGGTTACAGTGTCATGGAGGACCGTACGTTCGGATAGGTAAGTTCCATCTCGCTCGGTATCGCTCAATCGTCGCCATCCTTGCCGTTTCACCAGCTCGGTCAAGGCATGAAATTCCATCGGGTCCTCAACGGTTGTCGCTGTATAGGCCGGTAGTATCAAGAATGCCCAAAATGCAATAACCCCAAACCTCCGGCACTTCATTTTAATCCTCCATATTGCCTCTCGACAAGTGTGTCGTGCAAATTCGGCCGCTGTCCGTCTGCATCCGGACGTACAGTCATATGCCTAATCTACATGTTACACTTTTTTGGGCCTAAAGTCAAACGTCACACTTGCACTTCCAGCATGAAGTAGTGAAAAGTAGTGAATAGAACGGATTGGAGAGGCGTTACTTGATTTGTAGCCCCTGGTAGTCATATAATGTCATTATTAGTCTGTAACTCTATCGGTAAAGGAATTGCGGCAGTATTATGAACAAACGAAGAGGGTTCACATTAATAGAGCTTTTGGTGGTAATAGCCATCATTGCGCTATTGATGGCAATACTTATTCCCGCACTAAGTAGCGCAAAGAAACAGGCAAAGACCGCTATCTGTCTGGCTAACCTCCGCGAATGGGGCCTTATCTGGAAGATGTACACCGAGGATCACAACGGCTATTTTATAAAGCGGCCCTATTGGTATAACGAGACAAGGGATTATTATAAGAATGATAAGGTACGTTTTTGTCCGACGGCGACCAAAAGCGTTCGAGAGGGAGCTCATCATCCGTTTGCGGCCTGGGACCAGGAATTTTTTAGCGAAGATCCGGATTATAAAGGAAGCTATGGCATAAATCTCTGGGTCAGCCAGAGTACGGGCGGAGGCCGGACCGAGGAAAATCTCTGGAAGACCTGCAACGTCAAAGGAGCAGCTTATATACCAATGTTTCTGGACTGCGCCCTGTTCGAGAATGTCTGTCCATACCACTCTGACACGCCTCCGGAATATGATGGTGATGTATACCAGTCGGGCAACGCGGATGAAATAAGGCGTGTTTGCATAAATCGACACCACGAGCACACAAACGGCGCTTTTTTGGATTTCTCCGCCAGAAAGATAGGGCTTAAAGAGTTATGGGAGCTTCGATGGCATCGCAATTGGAATCGAAACAACAGTCCGCCGCCGGTATGGCCGGAATGGATGAGAAACTTTAAGGACTATTAATGAAAAACAAGTGCCTGTTTCTGCTGCGGCTGATTCTGGATTTCCTGCCTATTATCAGGAGCGATTCGGTTTGAACAAGCCTCCCTACTTCCTTCGCTTCGGCCTACATTTTGTTAGGCTGTAGAAATTTTTCCTTTGCCCTATATGTTGTAAATAGCTGCTTGTTGGGTACTAAGACCTGTTTTTGGTGTTGAAAACAGGGTTTTGGGCCACATTCAAGTTTAATCAGCAGGCAAGAATTGACCCACCTATAACTGACCGGGTACATTTTTGCATGAATTTTTCTTGAAGTGAAGCTGCTAAGTTGGTATAAATGATAATGGAGAAAATTAGGGATTTTCGCCTTCTGGTCCGGTAAGAAGAGGAGTTAAGAACTTCACATTTCAATCAACAGCTCATATTGGGCTTTTGCAAGGAAGGAGGTAAAATAAAGTCATACAGAAATTGTCCTGGGCAGGCAAGGAATTTACTGGAGGTGGAAGTTCTTACCGGTTGTTTTGTTGGAAGTTGCCTGCACCCCCTTGTTTGCTGTCGTAGACAGCAAAGGGGGTAACGCAGGCACAGGTGTTTGAGACAGGCACAAAACAAGAATTAAGAAGTCAGAAACCGGATGTCAGATTTTTCTGTATTCTGTATTTGGCGCTTGTTGAGAACAATGGTGGTTTTGGTGTGTGGCCAAAACCTGAATTATTAACTTTTTTTGAAGGAGGATTATTATGTGCAGGAAATTGTTTTTTTTAACTTCTTTTGTTTTGGTACTGGCTCTGGCCGGTACAAATGTGGTCTTTGGTGCCGTGATAGAAAGAAGGATAGCTACCGAGACTGATGACGTCGAAGAGGACCTCAATCCCAGTAAACTCGGCGAGATAGACGATGGGAGCAGCGATCTTGAATTGGCCTATGAAGACGACAATATGGGCGATCCTCAGTTAGTGGGTCTGCGCTATACGGACATCACTATTGAACCGGGCAGCACGATCGTCGACGCATGGGTCCGGTTCCAGGTCGATGAGACCAAAAGCGGCACACTGCCGGTTAATCTTCTCATCCAGGGTGAACTGAGTCCCAATCCCGGTACGTTTGTTGGGGGTGGTCCGGGTACCTTTGACATTTCCAACAGACCAAGAACGGTAGCAAGTGTGCAGTGGAGCGTGCCAAATTGGGAAAACGTGGGTGACAGCGGTCCCGCCCAGACGACGGTGAACATCGCTGCGGTCATCCAGGAGATAATCAACCAGCCTGGTTGGGCAAGCGGCAATGCGCTGGTGCTCATCTTTAGCGACGACCCGGCCAATCCGTCCACAGGCATTCGATGTGCCGAAGCTGGCGTAGGGGACGACTCGGCGCTGCTGCACATAGAGACTGTCAAGCCTGTCGGTATCGACATCAGAATCGCTAACGGCAATGATGATGTCGAGCAGCACCTCAGTGACGGCAGAATAGACAGTGGCAGCAGCGACCTTGAGTTGGCTTATGAAGATGCCGGGACTCCCACCACGGACGAGCAGGTAATCGGGCTGCGCTTTGTGAATCTCGCTGTTCCCCAGGGCACCCTGATAACCAGCGCCTATATTGAGTTCGAGGTGGACAAGTTCAACAAAGAGGGCAGCCAGGCACCTGTCAATCTGGTCATAGAGGGTGAGTTGACCCCAGATGCCCCGGAGTTTACCAGCGTCGCCAATAACGTTACGGACAGAATTGCGACAACGGCGAAAGCGAAATGGTCTATACCTCCCTGGACTGAGCAGAACGTTAAATTTCAGACATCTGACATCTCCGCTGTAATCCAGGAGATAGTCAACCAGCCTGGTTGGGCAAGCGGCAATGCCCTTGTACTGATGTTGAGAGACGACAAGGACAATCCTTCTACAGGGCTTCGGGAGGCAGAATCTTTCAATGGCGAGTCGAAAGCTGCGCCGCTGCTGCACATAGAAGCTGTCATCGACATCGCTATGAAACCTGACCCTGCTAATGGTGCCAAAGGCGTACTCATTGGTTCGACTCTTAGCTGGTCGCCGATTCCTGCTGGGGCCTCGCGGGATGTGTACTTTGGCACGAGCAGTCCACCGGCGTTCATAGGCAACCAAGAAGCAACTACCTTTTATCCCGGGCCCGTTGAGCCAGGCACTACTTACTACTGGCGGATAGATGAGGTCGAGGCCGACGGTACAACGGTACACACCGGCGATGTCTGGAGTTTTACAACCGGGTTTAGCAACCTCGGTGTGGATAAAAGGATCGCTACCGACAATGATGATGTCGAAGAGAGTGTCGATTCGGGTAGCATCGACATGGGCAGCAGCGACCTTGAGATGCCCTATGAAGGCACGGGTCAGAGCACTCCCCAGGTAATAGGTCTGCGCTATACGGACATCGCTATTCCAAAGGGCATCGCGATCAGCGGGGCGTCGGTAATGTTCCGAGTCGATGAGACCAAAGGCGGCACAGACCCGGTTAATCTTATCATCGAGGGTGAACTGAGTGCTGACGCTGCTGCGTTTAGTAGCGCTGCCTTGAACGTTACCAGCAGAGCCAGAACGACAGCACAGGTGCAGTGGAGCGTGCCGAATTGGACTACCGGGGGTGACGAGGGTCCTGACCAAACGACCCCGGACATCACCTCGATCATCCAGGAGATAGTCAACCAGGACGGTTGGGTTAGCGGCAATGCCTTGGTGCTTATCATCAGCGACGACCCATCCAATCCCTCGACAGGCGTTCGATGTGCCGCGACTAGTCCGTTGCTGCATATCGAAGCTTCAGTTGAAGCTGCTACACAACCTAACCCGGCTGATGGTGCCGAAAATGTGCCCATAGCAGGGGCGACTCTTAGTTGGTGGCCGGGACTTAGTGCCGCTACGCACGACGTGTACTTCGGCGCTAGCAGTCCACCGGCGCTCATAGGCAACCAGGCAGGAATCAGCTATGACACCGGGCTCCTCCGACCGAGCACCACTTACTACTGGCAGATCGATGAGGTCGAGGCCGATGGTACGACGGTACACACCGGCAATATATGGAGCTTTACGACTGAGCTTGGTTCCGCTACGCAACCCGACCCGGCTAATAATGCCGTAGGTGTGGCATTAGATAAGATTCTCAGTTGGTCGCCGGGAGTTACTGCCGCCACGCACGATGTTTACTTCGGTACTACCAGTCCACCGGCGTTCATAGGCAACCAGGCAGAGGGCAGCTTTAATCCCGGACCCCTTGAATTAGACACTATTTACTACTGGCAGGTCGATGAGATCGAGGCCGATGGTACGACGAAATACACCGGCGATATCTGGAGCTTTAAGACTTCTCGCCCCGGGACCGGTACGATTCTGCGTGAGG
>CAYGBH010000027.1:0-19597 GCA_964348055.1 uncultured Pirellulales bacterium | reverse complement strand
AGAATCCTCTACAAATCGACCTTTTTATGCAAAACAAAGCCAAAGTTAAAATAGGCAAAATGAACATAAGCGTAGCAACAATAAAGGATTATGGCAAAAACGACGAACAATCAACAACGAACGTTACTAAAAACAAAGCCAAACAAAGCCAAAGTTAAAATAGGTAAAATGAACATAAGCATAGCAATAATAGAAGATTATGACAAAAATAACAAACAACCAACGCCGAACATTATTCAAAACAAAGCCAAACAAAGCCAAACAAAGCCAAAGTTAAAATAGGTAAAATGAACGCAAGCGTAGTTTTCAGTTCGGCTGGGCCGGATTTGAAATGTGGGCAGATAGCAGGGCGGTTTCAGTTATCCAGATTGGCCAGGGCCTTGCGGAGTATTTTTGCCATTCTATCGGTCTGCAGGTCGATAATCTCGCGGCCGAGCTCGGCGCTGGCGTGGATACGCGGGTCCTTGCCGCCGACGCCGACCGGCCAGCCATCGGCCACTGCGGGCAGCCTCTCCATCTGTACGAGCTCCGGCCGAAGCGCCATCACCAGCGAAGTCTCGTTCATTGCCGCGTGGTCGACCTGGATGCCCATGCCATTGCGGTCGGAGTCGCCGCCCCAGCAGACGAAGGTCTCGAGGCCGAACTTTTTCTTCCAATCGTCGGCGTGCTCCCGGAAGAACCTGGTCGAAGGACCATGGCCGTGGCCGACCACGATACGAAAGCCGGCACGGCGGAGCTGCTTGAGGGTCGCTTCGATAATGGTGCGGAAGGTCTTCTCAGGCACCCAGTATGCGCTGCCTGCGAGCTGCTGGTTCTTGTATCTTTTTTCCTCTGGCCCCCTCTGGCCGAGAGTGTCCATTCCGTACAGCTCTCGGCCGCCGACCCGTTCCATCCGGTCGGGGCCCAGGAACAGCATAGGCAGCACGATGCCGCCGACGCGCTGCGCAAGGCCGATAAAGAAGCCGTAAGACTGCAACCCGTCCGAGCCGATGGGCAGGTGCTCACCATGCCATTCGAGCGTCCCGAGCGGCAGGTAGGCGATTGGCGCAGCGGCGATGCGGTCGCGGAATTCCTGAGGCGTCAATTCCGCGTACAGCACTTTCTCGGCTGGACGCCTGGCGGCCGAGGGCCCGGCCGATTTCAACATCTTTTTGAGCTTTTCTGCAAACGGAAGGGTATCAGGCACGACATGAACTTCTGTTGTGAACTTGTAAGGGGCCTCCATTCCGCTGTCGAAGGTCAGCTCGACGAAAAAGGCGGTCCAGCCTTTCTCCGGCTCGGCAACCTTGGCGACGTACCGATTTGCCCGCTTAGTGGTCAGCGGCGAGCTCTTCCAGACCGCTCCGATGGTCTCGAGCCGAAAATCGCGGGCTTCCGTGTTGCTGGCCTGCCAGAGTTTAACCGCAGCCGGTGCAGTCCTGGTCCTGATGAAAATAGAGCCGTTCTTTCTGACTTTCCAGCTAAACTGCGGGCGCGGCGAGCCGGTCAGGATGGACTTGTAGAACATTGCCAGACTGGTCACGGCGTCTGTGTTAAGACCATGGTCTGTATTGGGGACGTATTGGAGGTATTTCTCGCCGGGCAGGTCATGAAAATAGAACTGGGCCGAATCCGAGAGGAAGAACTGGTCGCCGCTCGAATTTATCAAAAACTTGGGCATCGTATAGCGGCTGCGATACTCGTACGGGTCGACAAATTTTATCAGCGCCTGACCTTCCGGTGTATCGAGCCTCTTAAAAATATTCATCTCCTCGTAATCCTCAATCGCCGTGGAATAAAAACCGTACGCGCTGAAATGGTGCTTCATCTGGTCGTCCATGTTCAGCACGTCGATGACCGCCGGGATAATTGCGATGACCCGCTTATCGACAGCGGCGGTCAGCCACGTCGTCCAACCCCGCTTGGACGCACCGGAAACGACGAATTTATTTATGTTCAGCTTGCCGCCGGTAACATCCGAGAGATGGCTGTGAATCGTATCCATTGCGCGGACGGCGCTTTTGACCATCGGCAGCAGCAACGGCCAGGTCTCGTCGCCGGTGGCAATATACTTGTCGAACGTATAAGAGATAATCTCATCTTCGGATCGAGGCCTGCCGCCGTCGGGGAAATTCAAAGGCTGGTTCGGTACCATTCGCAGGTCCGCAACTACCGAGTTCGAGCCCAGGGCCACCCGGATAAACATCTCGTCCACCGAAGGTGGAGCCGAGCCGCGGTTACTGCCGCCGTTTATCCAGAGCAGGGCCTTATTGCCGGTGGCGTTGTCGGGTTTGACTATTGTCAGCCAGTGCTGCCAAGCCGTTCGGTCCACCTCGCTGGCGCTGCGCCAGGATTGCGAGGTCATGTCCAGGATGTAGGCCGTGTAGCCCGGACGTGCGATGGTTTTCACAAGACTGTAGCGGTAGCTCGCATCGGGCGCTGCTATGTAGTCGTCCAGTGGCGTTCCAAAAACCAATTGTGCTGTGGCAAGAACCAGTACAGCAAAAGTTGCCAAACGATTGTGAGATTTCATATTCTGTCCTTTCATTTTATCCAGCCGGTGGCCGATTTCTTTTACATTAATAATTTCGGTGGAAAGATGGTCCGCAGGTATCTGGCGTCATAGCGGCAGCTTTCTTCTATCCCCAGCGGCATCTTCGTACCTTCCATGACCAGCCATCCGCGATAGTCGATATCATCAATTGCCCGGCGGACTTCTTCGAAGTCAATCGAACCCTTGCCGTACAGGTCGTCGTTGTCCTTGGCGTGGAACTCACAGATTTGGCTGCCGAGCTCGCGTATCTCGGTGTAAATATCGTAGCCGGCTTTATGGGAGTTGGCCACGTCGTAATAGACCTTTACAGCGGGCGAGCCGACCCTGTCGATGATGTTCATATGCTGGGCTGCACTAAGCATGGATTCCAGAGCGAGGATAACGCCGGCCCTCTCGGCTTTCGGCGCTACGGCTCTGAGTCTTCGAACAACAACATCCGTGCCCTCTTTGTCGTTTCGCAGGTCGGCTTTGCTGAAAAAGGCAACGAGCACAACGCCGACCCCCATTGCTTTGCAGACGTCGATACTCTCGGCAACCCAGCGTTCGGCGCGCGGGTCACTCTTATAGGGGACATTATTGAGAACGCCGAGAGCCAGTGATGCTATCTCGATATTATGCCTCTTCGCCTCGGCAAGGTATATCTTTTGCAGTTCGAGATTGCAGAGGGGCAGGTCATTTTCCCCACGTCCAAAGTCCACCTGCACGCCATCGAGCCCAATGCGCTTAGCCATTTCAAGCGCGGCCGGGTCCGTCCTTTTGCCTATTGTCCAGTCACAGACGCCGATCTTGAACCCGCGGTCGCAGGTCTCTGCCGACGGCCGCTTGGCTAAGGGGGCGCAAGAAGCGGTCAGCGTGAGCCCGGCAACGGCACGGGCGGTATTTGTCATCATCTTGCGACGGGTTATGTGTGAGTATTTCATATCGATACCTCCATAAACATGCGAAGAGCAGTCCTGTGGGCCACGCCAGACCCAGGACCGCAGACCACAGACCCAGGACTTGAGTCTTGAGTCTGGTGTCTTGAGTCTTGTGATGTTTTCGCTTTCAATTTTTATCCCTTCAAACCTTTAAGATTTGCATTCAGCTTCTTTTTGCTTCTGAGAATCTCGTACCAGGTTACCTTGCGGCCTTGGTAGGCGGCAGTACGGCCGAGGATTGTCACCAGATTGCTGCGGACGCTCGGTGTGACCGTCGGATTGTCGAAATTTCCGTCGGCAATGTTCTTGTGGAAAGTTGCGATGTTGTTGACGGCACCTTGCTTGTATATGTCGGTGGTTTTGCCGCCGCGATAGAAGTTTTCTCCCCGGATAATAACCTGCCCGCCGTACTGGGTTTCGAGCACGCCTTTGGAGCCGAACATCCGGTTTCTAATCCCATCCGGTTGACTGCCGTGGCCCTCGAACTGCTTGGAGCTAAAGGTAATACCGACATCGTTTGGATATTGAAACAGCAGGGCGAAATGGTCCCAGCAGGTGCCGACCGGACGAACCGTTCTTCCACCGGTCCCCACCGCCCAAATCGGTTCGGCGTCCATTATCCAGCTCATTACGTCGAGGGTGTGAATATTCTGTTCGGTGATAATGTCACCGGAAAGCACCCTGTCCAGACCCCACGCACGCAAACGATTCTCAGAATCATTTGGGTCGTCCCGCCATGTATCGTACATACGCTTAAACGGACAACCGGCATGGTAGGTTGACTCGCCGAATACGAACCGACCCATCGCCCCATCGTGAACACGTTTAAGCGCCTCACAGTAGAACGGGTCGGCACGGGTCTGGAAATCAACGAGGAAACAAAGCTTTTTACCCGTGGCCTTCTTGCCGCTGTCGGCGATACTGTGACAGCCGGGCACATCCACCGCAAGAGGCTTGGCAATGTAGACGTGACAGCTGGCCTCTACGGCCTCAGCAGCCTGGTCGGGGTGGAAATATGGCGGACTCTCGATGGCCACCGCATCGACCTTGTCCAGAAGCCGGCGGTAACCTGACAGGCCGGAATAACGGCGGGTATGGTCCACGTCCAATTTGTCACCTAAGTTGTCAACCCTGTCCTGAAAATAGTCCGCCGCGGCCACGACATTGTATCCGCCGTGCTGCTTAAATAGCTCTGCAATCCAGGTCCCGCGGCCACCGCAGCCGATTATCCCCAAGTCAAGCTTTGAGTTGGCATCATAGCCGTAGACAAGCCGGGGTTTGACCACCGTAAATGACAGGGCAGCCGTGCCGGCACCGGCGATGAATTGACGACGAGTAATCGGCTGCCGGTTTTTTCCGGTGACTGGACTTTTTTGATTTTCCGACATTTTGCAGTCCTCCTTTCGTGAGTATATAAATCACAAGGAGCTTTTGCTCTTATGTGCTTTTCAATTATCGTCCGGTCATTATAACCGCCGGGTGTGGATATGCAATTGTAATTCCGGCGTGCGGGGACGAAAGTATTACCATTATGCATTAATGCTATGAGATGAAGACCCGGATTATGCCGGTCCGAGTGCCTTCAGAAGCCGCACCGCTGCTTCGACCATCATTTCGCCGCCTCCGGGGGCGATACGCGAGTTAACCGTCTCGTAACTGCCTTCGGCGAACGCCTTTTTCGTGGGGATGTAGCCGGGCGCATCCTGGCACAGTTCGATTACCAGCGTCGTTGGGAAGGGGCTGGCACGTTTGATTGCCAGACCCAGGTCAACGAAGACCTCGCCCGGCAGGCCGACCACGGCAACATCATGGCTCAGCCGAAAGACCTGCACCTCGAGCCCAATCGTCTCGCTACGGCGCATCTCGATTGCCAGAATCTTGTAAGCCTCGACCTGTTCGAGGAATGACAATTCCCTGGTGCCGACCTTTTTGATGTTCTCACGGGCCCAGGCAAGCTTCTGCGGCCCGTAATGTTGCAGCGGGACGTGGACGGTCTCGCTTCGTACCACCAAGGCGGGCTCTGCAATGGTCTTTAGGCTCGCCACTTTTGTGTTCACCGTCTCGGCCAGTGTCTTGCCGATGTAGTCCGTCTTGAGGCGCGGCTTCTTAGTGACGTCTATGTGGTTGATGTCGCCGCATGTACCCGTTCCGAACAGCAGAACGAAGTTCTCGCCATACGTCTCTCGGAGCGACTGCTCCAAGTAAAAAGGATAATCGGCCGCGTATCTGGTTCCGCCGACTGTGTCGAGGTGAAGGGCGAAGTTCACCAATGCCGCAGTGCCGCCGCCAACCTGCCGGAAGAAGACGATCCCAACCTCGGGGTCGATTGGCCCGGCAGGGCGGACGATGTCGGGGTTAAGCACGCCGGGATTGAATCGGACGGTTCCATTTTTCATGTGGAACCGCCTATTAAACGAAAGACTCTGCTGCTCAGCCACTCCAGCCTCGAAACGGACTTGTTTTGCCGCCGCGTCGGCTTGCGTTATTACCTTAACGAGTTTCGCGGCGAGTTCGGAGGCGTAATCGACCTTCTCACACGGATCGCTGTGGTGCCTGGCAATGGCCAGGTCGTGGAAGTGCTTCCTCAAAGCGCCGAAGTAAAGCGGCCCGGTGTGGGTGTGCGTGGCGGCAATGAGGATGTTCGCAGCCGGTATGCCGGTCTTTTCGGCCGCCTGCCTGCGGGCGCGCGACGAGACATCGAGCGGCAGGCCGATGATATCGCAGAAGACCAGCGCTGCGCGCTCGTGGCCCTGGCGAAGGACGATAGCCTTGGCGGTCAGCGGGTTCGACGTGCCGGTACTCAGTCTCTCGCGAAAGTATCCGCTCATGCGGTAACCGGTGGGAGGAGTGATGTCGGTGACCGCAACACCTGCGGTCAGGTCGCCGGCTGTGGTAACAGGCGCCTCCTGCAAAGCAGGGCCCTTCTGACCGGTGATTTCCTCCAGAAACCTCCGGGCCTTCCTGGCCTCGGCAAGCGTCTGCTTTAGGTCACCGGGATCAAGGCATTCGACGACCAGCGGGCCGTGGGTAAAGCCGCCTTTCTTGAGCCGTGCGAGAACCGCAGGGAAGTCCACCTGGCCCGTTCCCGGTGTCACTGCGACATTTTTAGGATGCTTGTAATCTTTGATGCACATCCCGACCACGAGCCCATCGACGGTGGCGGCATCGATGACCGGGTCGAGTTCGCCGTTCGAGTAGTAAAAAATGTTCCCCGGGTCGTACCAGATGCGGAAGTTCCTGTGACCGACCATCTCGATGGTCTTGCGGCACTGGGGCCCGGTGGCATTTAGGCCGCCGTGTGGTTTGACACTGATGCCGATGCCTTTTTCAGCGGCATAGTCGCAGCATTCGGCGATGGCTTTGTAATATACCTTGTGGAGCTCCTCTTTGCTGACTCCGCCCATAAGCAGGTTCTTCGCACCGCATGCGGCACAATTGTCGATGAGTTTCTTTAGCCCCTCGATGCCTGCCTTGAGTGACTTGGCTACCGGAATGCCACCGCCCCAAACAGACGGTACTGTCAAGCCCCGTTTCTTTACCTCTTCGCCGACTCGCTCGGCCTCTTCGAGTGTGGTGGAGATCGAAATCACGGTCCGCGTCTTGGACTTTGTAGTCATCAGGCCGGCATATTTAAAGCCCGCCTCGGCGATAGCGTCGAGCGCCACACGGTAATCATACTGGGCCCAGGGACGCGTGTAGCAGCCGATCTGCCAGGGGCCGTCGATTGTAGCTTCCCTGGGGCTCGTCGCGCATGATGTTGAGGTACAGGAGGCCGCCAGGCCTGCTGCGCTGAGCTTCAGTGTCCGGCCGAGAAAGCTCCGGCGGGAGAGTTGATGAAACGAGTTCATTGGCGTTTTCTCCATATTTTTGCAGAGATATTCGTCGTAGCGATAGCGCCCGGATGCTCTGGCCGCTATCCCTCGTGAATCTCACGGTTCTTGGCGTCATATATGGTTCGGCGGCCGGTGTCATACGCCTGCATCGCCATGATGCACGCGACCGCATGCTGATAACCGGCGTCGATGGAGGCATTGGGCGTTTTGCGGGACCGCAGACATTGAAGCCAATCGAGGAAGTGGTCCGGCCGCGGTACGTCCTCTACGCGATTTCTGCCCCGTATCTTACCTCTTCTCTTGCTTCCGCCCTCGGCTGACAGGATCGGCTCAGTCCACTTGACCATATCGAGTACGCCCTGGTCGCCAAAGATTTTGAAGCTGTTTCCACTGCCGTTGCCGCAGTAGGTCGAGTAGCTGACCATAAATCCCTCGGGGTAAATCCACAGGGCCTGAACGTGGTCGGGGCAGGTGAACTTGCGCTCATCTTTCCATGTGAACGTGCCGCCCAAACAGACACTACTTGTGGGGAACTTCGCCCCGGTGATGTAGTGCACCAGGTCAATGAAGTGGCTGCCATAGCCCATCACCGGCCCGGGGGAGAACTCCCGGTAACCGTACCAGCCTGAGTACAGCACCTGGTCAAACGGGCGATAGGGACGGTCCATCAGGAATTCCTTCCAGTCCACGTCCTCGGCCTTGACGTCCTTGAGGTATTGATACCAGTAGGGCCGCTCGTTGTTGCGGCACTGCTCGATGCGGCCCACTGTGCCGAGGATGCCCGTTCTGTAGAGTTTCCGGCACCCGGTAAAGCTGGGAAGGCTCCGCAACTGTGTGCCGATTTGGACGACCGCTTTGGCCTTCTTGACGGCGTCGCAGGCGTCCCGGAGTCTGTCCATTCTCATTGCCAGAGGCTTTTCGCAGTAGGCGTCCTTGCCTGCCTCGGCGGCCGCTTTGAGGTGCGTGGTGTGCTGGTGGTCGCAAGAGGCGATCATAACAGCGTCCACGTCCCGCAGGGCCAGCAGGTCGCGGTACGAAAAGAACTTCCGCGCGTCGCGCCCGTACCATTCCTTCACCTGGGCGGAGGCGGCTTCTTGACGGAGCCGCCACGGGTCGGCCACAGCCGTGATTTCGATGTTCTGGCTTTTGTCATGTGCGTGCACGCCGGGCATATGGGCGCCGACCCCACGGCCACCGCAGCCGATCTGACCGATCGATATCCGGTCATTGGAGCCGATGACGCGGGAGTAACTTGTGGCAGACATAGCTAAGGCGGCACTGCCGGCCGCAGCGGTCTTTAAGAACTTACGACGGGAGAAAGAACCTTGCATTGCATATCCTCCTAAAAGAGACAAATTGAAAGAAAATTTTATTTTTGCATTGCTACAATTCAAACACCTAAAAAACTTTATTTCAAGGAAATTCCGGGAACAACACGACATTTCCCTACGAGTTAAGCTTGATACTGTCAAACCCACATTTCATTGCACTACATTACTTAGGAAATCCGCGACTATTTCTTCAAAGTGCCGAATCTATGGTGTTGTCTTGTCATACCTTAATATAAACTTCTCGTTTAATCTTTCCGGTCGAGGTTTTTTTAAATTCGTCCATTTTTATTTCAAGATGTCGCGGCGATACCTTTTCAAAATGAGATAACTGCCGACTCTTTTGTTGGCATTCATTGATGTTTTGCCAAATGAGGGTTTTGAGGACTTGTGGCTGTTTTACCAAATCAGAGTGGGAAATATTGGCATGGGTCTCTATTACGTCCCAGGCCGGGTGGACAATTGCCTTAACGGTCTCTTGTGCTATACCGGTCGAATCTGTCTGAAAACCGGGGACCACCAATATGTCTTTTACATACTGGGCCTCCGAGAGCGCCGATTCGACGAGTTCGGGGTTGACTTTTTTGCCGCCGGGCAGCACTATCACATATTTCTTTCGGCCGGTAATGAAAAGATTTCCCTCTTTGTCCAGGAAGCCCAAATCGCCTGTATGCAGCCAGCGGATGCCGTTGTCGTCTGTCTCGATGACAGCTTGGGTGGCTTCGGGGTTTTTGTAGTAGCCCTTCATAATGCATGGGCCTCCGAGGCAAATCTCCCCCTTTTCGCCCGGCTGGAGAGTTTCATTTTTTTCATTGACGGTCTTGGCCAGCAGCGTGGGGATGGGTTTGCCAACGGAGCCTAATTTTTGGGGGTCGTCGTTATACCCGTAAACAGGAGAGTTTTCTGTGGTACCATAGCCCTCGTATAGTCTCAAACCCCGCCTCCAGAAAACATCCAGCACCCACTTTGGCATCGGTGCCGATCCTGATAAGAAAAATCTAAGTTTGTCCCAGCCCTGTTTTTTTCTGATTTGTTTTCCAACTAATTTCGGCAGGTAGCGGTCAAGCAATTTGACGAACGGTTTCCCCTTTTTCAGTGTGGAGAGGTTTTCTTCAATCTTTTTAGCCAGAACCGTATAGAGAGCAGGTACTGCAATGAAAATAGTTATGCTTTTGTCTCTTACAAGTTCGGATATCTGGCGGTATCTGTTAGTGTAAACATTGGTTGCTCCAGCCCAAAAAGGCAGCAGCTTACCAACGGTCAGGCCGAAAGAGTGATGAGGTGGAAGGATG
Organism: uncultured Pirellulales bacterium; assembly: GCA_964348055.1. Taxonomy (GTDB): domain Bacteria; phylum Planctomycetota; class Phycisphaerae; order Sedimentisphaerales; family Anaerobacaceae; genus JAUXAL01. Next base: position 9,694 of record CAYGBH010000027.1, on the reverse strand, counting down.
TGTCCGAGTACGTCCTCGTGGGTTATTCTGATTTTCTCCACGGTACCCTTAAGATTGGCAATCAGATTGGTACCGGTGAGCTCAACTTCTCGCGGGTTCCCGGTGGTGCCGGAAGTGCACAGGATTACCGCTGTGTCCTCAGCTTTAATCTTTGTGTGAATCTCACTTAGCAATGCGTTTGTTTCAGCAGTATCTGAACTGATTTTTTCATACGAAGTCATCTCAATCAGGCCCAGGTCCCGGCCGGAGGTCCATTCTTTCAGCTCCTGTCGGGAATTGGCATCCTGATAATCGTCAGCCATAACAATCAGGCGGGCGTTGGTATGAGACACATGATTTTTTACCCCTTCAACAGGCCTCTCCGGGTCAATCAATACCGGCACCGCACCTGCAAGCACAACCCCCCAAAGGGCTACGTCCCAGTCCGCGCGGTTTTTGCCCAATATCGCCACTTTGTCCTTTATCCTGATGTCTCCGGCTCGAATAAGCCATAATGCAAAGTCTTGTGCCCTTGTTTTTAGCTGTTCGAAAGTGAGCTTTTCTTCTCGTTCTGTTCTGATGATTTCCAGACATTCCTTATCTAACGGTTTGACCCTGCTGAGGGACTTATTAAAAAGGTCGATTAAGGTTTGGAACTCAAGCTGAATTTGCATTTTTGTTTTAGCTCCAATACAAAGGAGGCCCTATTTTGCGACCTCTCAGGGTCCCCATATAGTATTTGCCTTGCCGATGGCTGCCGTTTGCAAGATTCTAACTGTTACGGCAGAATAAGGCAAGACTTTTCCTTCAAGTCATTCTCATTTTCAATTTCCTGAAAGCTTGGCTCTGCTTTCACAGAGATAAGCTTGTCTCCGCAGAGCCTGCACCCGCTCAGGCGGGTAGCGCTGATAGGAACCGGCTGGACGAAAATGATAAAGACAGGCGTGACAGAACTCGAGAGTATGAGCATCGTAATCGACTGTAGAAACAGTATGGATTTTCAGCAGGACACTACGGCGCAAACACTGCTGTGGTGCTGTATTTTACTGCCATAACTACTCGTATAGATATGTAGCTTCGGTTTCTTCAACGGGACGAGTAAGCTGATCGGTATTCATAGTAACTTTACAGCGTACATCTCCTGGCTCTACGGCTGTGGCAACCACACGCCAGGTCGCCTTGGCCTTCGGCTGAAGAATTCCTAACGGAGCAAATATCACTGTGTTGCCCTTTATCTGGCCGGGACTTGTGCCGGCTGATGAAACGTATTGAACGTTATCTTCCAGAGCGCAGGCAATACGAATGTTCGTGCTCTGTGCTGAGCCCTGATTTGTTACCGTAATCACGTATGTCACGAGGCTGCCTATGTTGACCGGGTCTTCGATGTCAATGACTTCCAGCAGTACTCCGGGTATTCCAGTAACTGAAATCTTCGCCGAAACAGTCACAGGCTCTGCACAGTAGGCAGTTGCAGTTGCGATACTCGTCAGCGGACCTTCTCTTGTTGACATGCAGGATACACTTACTGTTTTCGAAGCGTTAGGTGCAAGAATACCCAGCTCCCAGATTAACGTTGATCCGGAAAGCCTTCCTCCCTCAGTTGCCTCTACCGAAGTTAATCCCGCGGGGATGATATTTTCTATAACGGTATTTTTCGCCAGTAGGTTTCCCGTATTGGTAACCGTTATTTCATAGGTAGCTAATCGACCGATGTACCAGCGTTCAGAGCCGGTCCTCTTGATTGTCAGCACAGGTTGCCCCACAACCATTGTGGCTGCTGCCGAGCTTGCTTTTAGACCGGTGGCCGAGCTTGCCACGGCCCTATTAACGTATCTGCCGGTTTTGGCGGGCTGGAGCTTGGCCAAGAATTGCCGCGATTGACCTGTCGTCAAGGTACCTGCATCAAATACAATTTCGCTCGTGCCATCAGATGCCCGGAGCCCTGCAGGGAGGGAGTCTACGATTTTGACGTCATGGATGGACCCTGTTCCTGAGTTGGACACAACAAATATTATTGAAATCGGGTCGCATGGCAAAACCTTGGCCGGCGCAGTCATCGTCAACTCCAACTTGGGCTGAACAACTTCCACACTTGTACAAGCCGGGACGGCGTTGGCCATAGCGGTTGTGTAATGTTTTAGACGGCCGGTGTCGATAGCAATGCCGGAAATTATGATTTGCCTGCTGGCTTTTGGCTCAAGCGAATACATTTCCCACCTGAGATTGTTCGCGTTTTTTTGCGCTGTTGGAATGGCGCCCGTGAATTGGAAATTGTCTGGAAGGTTTTCGGTTATCACAACATCGGTCAGCATCATGTTTGTTAGATTTGTGACGTTGATAGAGTAATCGAACGGCTGGTTTAACTCAACTTCCTTTGGCATGCTCTTGTCCAGCTGAATGGTCCCACATTCTGCGCACGGATAAGTCCTTGAGATGATATGCGGAGTGGGCTGAATTATAGCCGTCGGCTCCGGCTCGACAAAAGGAGGCGCTTCTTCTAATGGAGCGGCGATTGTGGGTTGCTGAAACTGGTCCTCAAAAAGGCCTTCGTCCCTAAAAAGCTTTTCCATGAGGTCCGGTTCTTCCGGCTCAGTCTTACGAGCGCCGATGATGCCCTTGCAACCAAAGAGACCAGACAAACCAAACACCAGCAAGAGAAGCGAAATATTCAGTAATTTTTTCATTGGATATCTCCTTTCGTATCTTTAGGCGAAGCAACGAGAAGAAGAACGTCCGATAGATTTTCAATCCTCATTTAGCTGTCCCGTTTAAGCCGGTACAATCTCCCCGAATTTCAAATGTAATATCGGTACAAGTTTTCGCCAAGTTAACCAAAAAGTGAAATAGCTTCTTGCTAATATGATAATGTTCACCTGTAAAAACCAATGTTTTTATCTCTTGCGGGTATTTCCGGCGTACATTATGCCGAGTAATACCGCTGTAAGACCTGTAGAAACCCAGCTAAAAGGAATTGCATACCCTTCTCCTTTCAGCACCTTGGGAGCTACCATAGCTGCTACGATGATTATACGCTTTTCATGCCGCAAATCAAGGTAAAAAAAGAGCAAAATATTGCCTTTTTGCTAAAATCCTGTAGAAATCATATGTTTTTTCACAGAGCCGAAATGCCGAGTCGATTAAGAATTAGAGTGTAGGAAAGGATTCTTTGGGAAGAAAGGAGAAAGCCCGGATAAGTCTGGGGACTGCTATGACCGGAGTTTGTCAAAGAACTCCTGAGTTTCGATTTGACTGCTGTGGGGATTTTGGTTATTGTAAAAAGGTAATCATGAAATAAGACGATGTTCGTGTCTTTGTCATATGCAAAGGACTCCACATGGTCGATGCCAGTCTGCACGAGCTTGTAGAAAGGATTTTGTGGGGCGTAAGCTTTATCGCCATCGGTGGAGCGTTGACACTGATGTTTTTCTTGATCTTCGCCCCGAGTATCCTCGGATTAAAAGCAATACATAAACAGCTTGAGGAGCTCCTGCGACAAGGCAAAGAAATAAGCGAACAGCTAAAACGAGTCGCTCAACATCTGGAAAAAGAGAAAGACAGTTCCGCAAAGAAAACCTGAAACTATCTAACCTGCCCCATTTTATGTACCAATCTTTGTGAGAGTATGTGACTTCTTGTTCTTGTCTTAAGTATAACGGCGAATATAACAGTCACCCGTGCTGCTAAGAAGCTTTCGGTATAGGTATAGAAACTTTCGTCTAACGTCAGCAATCCTTAATCAAAACACTTTATAAAACCCAGCCTTACGTTTCTCCCCGCTTAACCTTTAAAGAAAAATACAAACACCAAAATGCACACGAGTGCTATCGCGCCCGGCACCATGAAAATCTGGCGCCAATGGAACTTCTCTTCTCTCTTGAACTTGTCCATAATCACGCCGGCAAGCCGAGTACCAACCAACAGACCAACGCCTGTCGTGGCAGCGAAAATAAGTGCCTGCATCGTGCTAAGGATTTCTTCCGATGCGACGCTTTTTGTGAAGATTTGACCAGCAATGATGAAAAACACGTAGGCAAATCCATGCAGTGATTGCGTGAGTATAATAAGCCACCACGGCTTTTCGAGCAGATATATGAGATACAGTAAAAGCCAGCAGGCAGCACCAACTACTAATGTCCACTTGTAACCAAGACTATTTAATAGTACGCCCAGCGCAAAGAATGTAGCGATGGCCTGAACTACCTGTGCGATGGCCATGGAACCGGGCACGTTCTTACCCTTAATCCCGATATCCTGCATAAATCGGGCTGTGCCCTGGAAGTAGAACTGCATCAGCCCGGCGATAATTATCGAAACAATAATGAAGATAAGGAAATTAACATCCTTGAGCATACCCATAGCCTGAAGTATGGGAGAGGTGTCGGCTTCAACAGGTGGTGGATCGACAGTTTGAAATCCGGGAAGGGTGTCGGCTTTAGCAGGTGGTGTATCGGGCATGAAGAAACATCCCACACCCATTATTACTGAAAGTATAGCTGCAAGGAAAAGGCAGTCGCGGCCTTGCACCTCAGTTTTGAATTTCCACCGCCAGCCGGTTAAAAAATAGCCTGCCAGTGCCCAGGCGACAGGAGCCCAGAGGAAAATCTTGCCGGAAGCTGCATCGACTGCTGCCTCATCGGCGTAGACCTTGCCGAGATGATAAAACATCACCGAGTTGACCAGCGGCAAAGTAGCTGCGTAGAACACTGAGTAGAATAGCATCACTACAAATAGACCTGTGAAGGATGTTTTGCGAGCGGCAATAAACAAAAGCACCGCGCCGAAAAGGTGAGAAATAATAAGTATCCACTCGGCATTAAAGTACTTATCGGCCAGTTGCCCGGCGACCAACGGGGATACGATGCACGCCAGAGGTAAGGTGGCGTAAATCCAGCCGGTTTGCTTTCCATTCATTTTCAAGGGGCCTAACAGGCGAGCTGCAAGAACTGGGAACCATGCACCCCAAATAGCATACTCCATAAACATAGCAAAGCTCAGAGCGAAGTAAAGTTTCCATTCCATTTCGTTCTCCTTAACTAAAGTTCACGTTTGTGTCACCGGAATCTGAACTTCCAACGGGTTTCATCGGCCAAAACTGCTGAGGCGCTCGGCGGCCAGCTTGATATCTCCGAACCTGTCGTCTCCTGCTTCACGCTCAATCGCCAGAACTCCATTAAAGCCGATTTCTTCGAGCGTATTCAAAAACGCCTCGGTTCCCACTTCACCGTCGCCCCAGGGGACCTCCAGGCCCCATGTGCCGGGCTGCTTGGTCCGAAGTGCATCTTTGATGTGAATATGTTTCACCCACGGTGCCAGCACCCGTATAGCTTCTGTCGGGACGCCCTTGTCGTAAAGAATCATATTAGCAGGGTCAAAATTGACTCCTATCGCCGGATGATTCAGTTCTTCAAGGAAGTGCTTCAGTTCTTCGGCCGTCTCCTGACCGGTCTCCAGCAGCAGCATAATATCATTCTCACCCGCTGCATCAGCCAGAGTTCTGATTCGGTCGTAAAATTTCTTTGCGTATGCCGCATCACTTTCATCGACAAACCCGGCGTGCATGGCGATGTATTTTACGCCCAGCTTGGCTGTCAACGCAGCAGCCCCTACAAACAGTTTGCGGCTCCGCTCCCAGTGCTCGTCCGGTGCGATGCCGCCGGTAACTTTTATGCTTTCCAGCGTCGAATAATCCTCCTGCGGAAAATCTATCATCGTGCTGCTTATGGTCCAGGTCTGCTTCTCGACCGCCGCCAAGAAATCATCTCCTTTTTCCTCTAACGCAGCTCTGACCCCCAGATGCACATGGTCAATCCCGATTTTATTCATCGCCTCTGCCACTCCGGCGACATCCGTTTTCAACGACCAACTGCAAATCCCAACCGGCCAATCTTTACATTTCATTTTGCCATTCTCCAGCTTAAATCCTTTTTTCTTGCTTAGTTAATCGGTACTATTTCCTTCTTTTTCGCCGACTCCTTTTCGAGCCCGACAATTCTGACCGAATTCCGCGACTGCTCCAGCGTTGTCACCGGCTCTACTTTCTCTCCGCTTATCGCCTTTGCGAAATGGGCTATCTGCAGGAACCAGCCGTCGCCTTTTTCCACTTCCGGCGTGAACACTTCTCCTTCAGCCGGGCAAACCTTAAACATCGGCTTGCGAGTCAGGTCGTAAAGAATCGTTGCTTTTTCCATCACAATGTTAAAACTCATCTCAAACTCGAACGCCGGCATCATTGCCCAACCGCCCTCTGCGGTTACAACTTTGTTATCGTCATAAAAATACTGTGTAACTATGTGTGCAAAGTTCCCGCCCGGACCTTTTGCCCCGGAGCTGCAAACCGCGCGGGGTATCCCGAACAGATACTGCACATAATCCGTGTCGTGAATATGTAGGTCCAGGGCCGCTCCTCCGCTGCGTTTCTCATCCATAATCCAGTTGTCTTTTCCCCAGGTTGGAGTCGCGCTGAGGCGTTGGAATGTAGCTGCAATAACTTTTCCGTACTTGCCGTTGTCGATCAGCTCTTTGGTTTTAGCGTATTCCGGCCAGAATCGCACGCAGTGTCCGATTTGCAAAACCTTTCCACTGCGTTTCGCCTCTGCTATCATCCGGTCGCAGTCTTCGACGTTCAGTGCCATAGGCTTCTCGCACATGACATTAACTCCGGCAGCAAGCGCTTTTATCGAACAATCCGGGTGCAGATTAGTCGGCAGAGCGATCGAAACCGCATCCAGTTTGGCCTCTTTGAGCATCTTGTCGAGGTCCGTGTATAACTCAAAGCTGCTAAAATCAACCGCATCGGCAGTATCTCCAATATTTCCGACTGCTTTTTTAGTGTCTTCCTCTAAATTCGGATTTGTATCGCAGACTGCCACAACCTCGGCGCCTTCGATGCGATTCCAGCACTTGTAGTGCGTCTGCCCCATAAAGCCGAATCCAACAATTCCTACTCTTGCCATAATCATAATCCTCCCTATATTTGGCTCTTAACGGATCCTTTATCTGGCCTGCAATATTGACAGGCAGCTCGCCCATAATTTTCACGGATTCAGCATTTTATCAGAATCAGCAGCAGCCTCAAACTCATTTCTTTAATTTGTAGAAGATAAATTCCACCTGGAAGGCTATCCCGCATATCTCAGGGTATTCTGCCGGGTTTTCTCTTGAAAAGTTGACGTAGTTAATATAGGATATGACGTGCATACCATTTCTGCTAAGGTGGTAAAGATGCGCACAGTATCAAGCTTTGAAAGGATGACAAGGTGAAAAAGACAATCTCAATCGTATTGGCTTTGGCATTGGGTCTGGCTACAGAGGTTGTGAAGGCAGATTTCATCTTTGGCAAGCTCCCTAACGTTGGGGCACCGGATGGATCGGTGCAGATTGGGACAAATGTCCTGGTAAGTTCAAAGAGAGGAGGCTATGTCTTTTGTAATAATGTGGAAGAACGCGGTTCCGGGCCGTCGCTTTACAGCCGGCTGCAAGAGCCGTTTGAGAAAGGCCGCAATCATGACCAGCAGATGTAGCATACTGATACTGACTCTGCTTGCTGCCTCGGCGGTCGCCCAGCAGGCACCGCCCTATCCTATGAGCGCCGTCGTCACCGGGCTTACCTGGGCCGATGCCACTACCATCGTCCATCAGGCCACCGGCAGCGACAATTGGCCCATCACGTGGGCGGACGACGGCGAACAGTACACCGCCTACGGAGATGGCTGGGGCTTTGACCCCAAGGTACCCGCCAAGCTGAGCCTGGGCTTCTCCAGAGTCAGCGGTGGCCCACCTGGTACCGGTACCAACATCCGGTCGGCCAGCGGCGAACAAAAGGGAGACGGCCGCTCCGGCAAGAAAGCCAGCGGGATGCTCATGGTCGAAGGCACCCTTTATATGTTAGTTCGCAATGCCAACAATAACGGGGAGCAGAGCCAGCTCGCATGGTCGTCGGATTACGCGGCGACGTGGACCTGGAGTTCGTGGAAATTCGCCGAATTAGGCTATCCCTGCTTCCTCAACTTTGGACGGAATTATGCCGGGGCAAGGGACAACTACGTGTACGTTTACTCACCCGACGCGCCCAGCGCATACAATGAGACCGACACGATAATCTTGGCGCGCGTGCCCAAGCAAAGCGTCACAACCAAAAGTGCCTACGAGTTCTTCTCCGGCTTCGACGCTAATGGCAATCCTGCCTGGTCCAGCGACATCAGCAGGCGCACGGCTGTTTTCACTTTTCCCGGTGGCTGTAACCGTATTGACGTCACCTACAACGCACCGCTCAAACGTTACCTGCTCGTGACACGCAGCCGAGCCCGGACCGGCGGCAAAGACCAATTCAGCATCTACGACGCGGCCGAGCCCTGGGGACCGTGGACGACTGTCTTCTACACTGAGAACTGGGACGTGGACCCTGGTGAGAGCGCGCACATCCCCAGCAAATGGATCAGCGCCGATGGCAAAACCTGTTATCTGGTTTTTGCAGGTTCGGACAGCTTCGCGGTGCGCAAGTTCACGCTTACCGCCACTCCGGCACAGATAATCCCAGATTTCACCGGGGATGCGTTTGTGGACTTCAAAGATTATTGCTGGATGGCACAGGATTGGCTGCAGAGCAAGATAGAAACAGACATCGCCCCTGCCCCTTTGGGTGACGGCATTGTGGACTGGAGTGACTTGGCTGCGTTCGTGTCGTATTGGCTGCAGGATATAGGCTCTATCGCGCATTGGAACCTGGACGAGACAGAGGGCTCCATCGCCCATGATAGCGCCGGTAGCCGCAACGGCATACTTAACGGCAATCCCGTCTGGCGTCCCGCTGGTGGTCGGGTTTCCGGCGCGCTGGAGTTCGACGGGACCGATGATTATGTTAGCACAGATTTTGTGTTGAATCCGGCAGATGGAAAGTTCAGTGTTTTTGCCTGGATTAAAGGAGGTGCGCCAGGACAGGTGATTTTGTCGCAAACAGGCGGCGCAAACTGGCTTTGCGTGGACCCATCCGATGGGAAACTTATGACCAGATTATCGCTTCCTCCTGGTGGTCGGGCTACCCCACAGCCGCTGTTATCAGAATTCATAATCACCGATGGCGGCTGGCACCGCGTGGGGCTGACGTGGGATGGCTCCAATAGAATCCTGTATGCCGATGCCATTAAGGTTGCCAAAGACACTCAGGCGCAGTTCGGCGGCTCGGTCGGGGGCTTGTATATTGGTGCTGGAATGAATCTGAAGCCCGGCAGCTTCTTCTCCGGCCTAATTGACGAGGTTCGTATCTATAGTCGGGCGATAATTCCATAGAGGGTCTGGGCACCGGCGAATTTGTTTCGCCTTGCGTATATCGTATTGCGTATTGCAAATAGATAGTTCGACTTTCAGCTTTAAGCCTGAACATATCGTTGGGCTGAAATATTAGATAAAGTGCGTGAATCTTCAACTCTAATCAATTAAGATCCTCCAGTGCAGCGTACAGCGGACAGACAATCCTATGATGCTCTCTGCTAAATGCTAAAAAGGAGATTTATGACCTCGAAAGAGAGAATTTATGCAATTTTAGACGGCGCTTCTTACGACCGTCCCGCTGTAACCCCTATTTTTATGGCCAGAGCAGCCAATTTCATTGGCAGAACTTACAGGGACTATTACCTCGATGGAGACGTTTTGGCCGATGCACAACTTGCGGTTACAAGGGCGTTTAATCTCGACCAGGCAAGCGCGATAAGCGACCCCT
>CAYGBH010000026.1:0-19755 GCA_964348055.1 uncultured Pirellulales bacterium | reverse complement strand
TACCTCTTTCTGGAAGGACCGGCCATGCCGGCCAGTTCCATATCCGTGATAAATTTACGTTTCAGTGCGTTGACAGGTGCTGAATCAGACATTGGATTGATGGTACCCTGCTTGGTGATAGTGCGCGTACTCATTGTTCATTCCTTTCAAAATACGTGAGCTTAAAAAGATGCTCAACCCGTCGCTGAGCAATAGCCAAGCAGTATAAATCTAATGCCCGCTAACGAAAAACCGTCTTTGAGGAAGGAATCACCCCACGAATACATGGAAGAACCTACGCAAGAACCTACGGCGCAGCCGTTTAGTGCAAACCGTTTACATTTTTTGCTATTTTTGTAAGGTGCTATTATTAAAGATCTTATGGAGTTAAAATTTTTTCGAATCTCGAGATAACGGGCTTTCGGGTTGTAGGTTGGTTGTAAGGATTTTCGCGCGAAAATGCCGCTGTTTTGAGAGTATTTGGGGTGCGATCTGGTACGCTCTAGGTGGCTAGTGGGATTGATCCTGACTCTAGTGCCACCTTTGTCCCAAGTCTCCTGATAGGGGGCGCAAGTCGAATTGAACTCGTTGCTCCTTGATTTCACTCGAGGATTTGGTATTCTGTGCCGTGGGACTCTGCTTGTTAATGCAATCGAACAGCGCAAAGAAGCTGTCGGCACCGAGAGACAGTGGAGACATCAGATGCAGGCGAGACAACGAATGCAGACGTCACATTCTCAAGAAGACCATGGATGGTGGTACTGTCTAGCCACATTAGAATAAGAGTAACTACCGATAGTGGCCGAAACATTTACTTCCCAGCAACAGTACCACAGATGAATCAAACAGTTGTGATTATAAAATAAATGATAGAGGAAATATTGAAATATTATGAATCCACGGCAAAGAGTGCTAAAAGTGCTAAACTATGAAAAGACGGATCGTGTTCCTGTGGATTTGGGAGGAACACTTACTACGGGGGCCCACGTTAGTGTAATCGCGAATCTGCGGCAGGCCCTCGGTCTGGATAAACCAGGCGAGCCAGTGAAAATTGTCGAGCCATATCAGATGCTTGGTGAGGTAGCTGACGATTTGCGTGAGACACTGGGTATCGACGTCGTTAATTTGCCGGGGCCAAGGAACATGTTTGGTTTTGAGAACACGGACTGGAAGCCGTGGCGAACATTCGATGATACAAATGTGCTCGTTCCGGGCAAGTTCAATACTGAGCCAGAGCCCGATGGGGATATTCTAATGTACCCGCAAGGTGACAAGTCGGCGGAGGCTTCGGCTCGTATGCCCAAAGGCGGGTTCTATTTTGACTCGATTATTCGCCAGAAACCCATTGAAGAATCCAAGTTAAGTCCAGCGGATAATCTCGAAGAGTTTACGCTAATTAGTGATGAAGATTTGAAGGTTTATGAGCAGGAGGCAAACCAGCTTTATGAGAACACCGAGCTTGCGATTGCAGCAGGGTTTCCGGGGACAGCCTTCGGTGATATCGCGCTTGTGCCGGCACCGTGGATGAAGGACCCAAAAGGAATTCGTGACATTGAAGAATGGTATATCAGTACGGTCTCTCGAAGACGATATATAAAAGAGGTATTTGAGGGTCAGGTGGAAATTGCGGCAAAAAACCTCGAACGCATTTACCAGGCCGTCGGTAATAGAGTGCATGTTGTGTTTCTAGATGGGACGGATTTAGCCTCACAGAACAGTCTTTTCTGCTCACCAGAGACTTATACAGAATTGTATCTGCCGTACAGCAAGAAACTCAACGACTGGATTCACACTCATACAAAATGGAAGACGATGAAACATTGCTGTGGCGGTTGCGAGCCCTTGATCGAAGGTTTCATAGAAGCGGGATTCGATATCCTAAATCCAGTTCAAACCTCAGCCAGCCGAATGGCCCCACAACTCCTGGTTGATAAATACGGCGGCAGGATAGTGTTCTGGGGTGGCGGTGTAGATACTCAACAAACTCTTCCATTCGGCACGCCTGAGGAGGTATCCGAGCAAGTTACCGAGCGAAGCAAAATATTCAAACAGAAAAATGGCTTCGTTTTTAATACGATTCACAATATTCAATGTAATACACCAACCGAGAATCTGTTAGCAATGTTCAGAGCTTTAGGCAGAGATGTATAAAACGAGGAAACGACTATGCGGCGAACAATTTTCAAATTACTGTTAGTTATTTTTATCGTTTTTGCTGAAAACATAGCATCTTGTGCAGAGGCTTCCAACCCAAGACGTATCATCAGCCTCGATGGCACATGGGAAATCTCCGAAGGTGCTATGGATTCAATTCCCGGTAGCTTTGATCATCAAGTACCGGTCCCAGGACTGGTGGATATGGCTACACCAGCTTTTGCCGAAGTGGGCAAGAAGAGCGAACGGCGTCAGGCCTTTTGGTACCGCCGGGCCTTTACCGTCGATGGGCCGATTCCCCCTGTTGCTATCCTGAAGATCCATAAGGCCAAGTACGGCACGAAGGTCTGGCTGAACGGCAAAGTCGTCGGCGAGCACCTGCCTTGTTTTACGCCTGCCCTGCTGGATGTCAAGCCGCACCTCAAAGGCAAAAGGCAGCAGAATGAGCTTATCATACGCGTCGGCGCCGACCGCGAATCATTGCCCGAAGGTATGCCCACCGGCTGGGATTTCGAGAAGTACCTCTATATCCCCGGCATCTACGATTCAGTTGAACTGATTCTCACGCGCACGCCACACGTTGTCCGGGTTCAAACCGTTCCTGATCTTCTCAACAGGAACATCCGTGTTCAGGTTACTCTTCGCAGCGATCGTCGCGCTGCTATGTTTCCTTTGGACCTGATCGTTCGCGAGGCATTATTGGACCGGGAGGTGGGGCGGGAGGCTGCTAACCCAGCCATGAGTGAGAACGAGGAGAAGACGTTCGATTTCATGATTCCTATCAGGGGCTGTCATCTCTGGTCGCCCGAGGATCCATTCCTGTATGAGTTGGAGGTCAGCACTTATTTCGACAGGCTGAAAGTTCGATTCGGGATGCGCTCGTTTCGATTCGACAAGGAAACCGGCCGGGCAATTCTAAACGGAAAACCATATTTTATGCGTGGTACCAATGTTTGCATTTTTCGGTTCTTTGAGGATGACGATCGCGGTGATCGGCCCTGGCGCAAAGAATGGGTGCGCCAGCTTCATCGCAAGTTCAAAGATATGCACTGGAATTCCATCCGCTACTGCATCGGTTTTCCGCCGGAGATGTGGTACGAAGTAGCCGACGAAGAGGGCTTTCTGATTCAGGACGAATTTCCTATCTGGCTTCTGAATCGAGCACCGGAAAATCCCAAGAGCGAACAGATTATTAGAGAGTACACTGAGTGGATGCGGCAGCACTGGAACCATCCGTGTGTTGTAATCTGGGATGCGCAGAATGAAAGCGTCACCGAAGAAACGGGCAAGGCTATCGCCGCTGTTCGCCACCTTGATTTGTCCAACCGTCCGTGGGACAACGGCTGGGCAAAGCCGCAAAGTAACGCCGACTGTATCGAAACACACCCGTATGTATTTAGCAGGATTCAATGGGGAAGAGGAGATTTCAGATTGTTGGATTTGGCCAAGACCTCCGGCAGGCCCCCGGCAAGAAAGGAACAAAAGAATTACAATCTTCCCATTATTATCAATGAGTATGCCTGGTTATGGCTTGACCGCACCGGAATGCCAACTTGCTTAACAGACAAGATATATGATAGGCTTCTCGGGCCTAATTCCACTGTAGCACAACGCCGGCTGCTTTACGCTCGTTACCTGGCTGCCTTGACCGAGTTTTGGCGATGCCAGCGTGAATGTGCCGGTGTCTTACATTTCTGTGGACTTACGTATTCGAGGCCAGGCAACAAACCCAGACCCGAAGGTGGCGCCACAAGCGACCATTTTCTGGACATCGAAATGCTGGAATTTGAACCTAATTTCGAAAAATTCGTGCGTGACGCATTTTCGCCTGTTGGCCTTATGATTGATATGTGGAACGAGCAGCTTTCGCCGGGAGCGGAAATCAAAGTCCCTATTTTTGTAATTAATGACCTGTATAAAGACTGGAAGGGAAGCGTGTGTCTTTGTATCTTACATAAAGATGAGATTATTTCCGAACAGTCAAAGACCTGTGGGGTTGATAGTCTTGGCCGAGAGATTATTTCCTTTAAGGCAACAGTTCCAAGTAAGCCGGGACAGTATCAACTTGTTGCAGAATTGGTTGCTGAAGGTGTTCCGGTTCGCAGCCTAAGAGACTTCAATGTTCTCCCATCCGAGTAACGTAGGATCCACTCTCGGCTCACTGTCACGGGTGATTTGTATCATATAAAGGAATGCTGAATGGCCAATGATGGGAAATCGAAACTTGCCGAGGACTCCGACAGCGCGGTTTACGTTTTCTTGGTTTGTATCGTAGCCGCTTTGGGAGGGCTATTGTTCGGGTATGATACTGGCGTTATATCAGGTGCTATCGGGCCGCTGGAGGCCCGCTTTAATCTCAACCCAAAAGGTGTCGGCTGGGCAGCATCATGTGCGTTGGTGGGTTGCATATTCGGTGCTGCCTTTGCCGGAACTATTAGCGACCATATCGGCAGAAAAAAGGTTTTGATAATCTCCGCAGTGCTTTTCCTGGTCTCAGCCCTCGGCACGGCCCTGCCGAGAAATTTAACCGAATTCATTATTTTTCGATTCATAGGCGGCTTAGGGGTAGGAGCTGCGTCCCTGACATCGCCTATGTACATCGCGGAGATTTCACCGGCACGCATCAGAGGACGGATGGTTTCAGTCAATCAATTCGCCATAGTATCCGGCTTTCTCGTTGTCTATTTTGTCAATTACTTTATCGCGCTGGGCCGTGTTGAAGCCTGGATTGTGCAAAGCGGGTGGCGCTGGATGTTCGGCTCAGAGTCGATTCCCGCCGCCCTGCTGCTGGTGCTGGCATTTTTTGTCCCCGAAAGTCCCCGATGGCTTACCAAGCAAAGCCGCGAAGAAGAAGCCCTTGATATTCTAAGGAGAGTGGATGGGCAACAATTTGCACAGAAAGAGATGGTAGCAATAAAAGATGCTATCGCTCACGAAAGCGGCTCAGTTGCCCAGTTGTTCCAGATGGGAATGAGAATTGTTCTGACCATTGGTATTGTACTTGCGATCCTGCAGCAGGTGACAGGAATTAATGCGGTTCTGTATTACGCACCGGAAATTTTCAAAAATTTGGGCTCCAAAACAGAAGCAGCACTTCTTCAAACGGTAGTGGTTGGTGCGGTCAATATTGGCTTTACCATTATCGCTATCTGGACAGTTGACCGTCTTGGTCGCAAGCCCTTGATGCTAATCGGAGCCAGCGGAATGGGCCTGACTTTGCTTTCTCTGGGGCTTGCCTTTTACTTCAATCAGACGGGCTTATGGGTGCTGTTATTTGTTCTGGCCTACATCGGCTGTTTTGCAATGTCTCTGGGACCGGTCACATGGGTTATCCTTTCAGAAATCTTTCCGACGCGGATTCGTGGCCGGGCGATGGCAATTGCCACCGTCATTCTCTGGATATCCTGCTTTCTGGTATCGCAGACATTTCCGATGATGGATAAAAACAAATGGCTGGTTGAAAAGCTCCACCACGGCTTTTCTTTCTGGGTGTACGCAGCATTTTGCGTCGTTGAGGTGCTCTTTGTCTGGTTGTTCGTGCCCGAAACCAAAGGTAAAACCCTTGAAGAGATAGAAAAACACTGGATGCTATAGACTGGATCGAAGCACGAAACGGATCATCAACTCTTAGATGCCCCATCCATCTCAGCTGATGGTCTTATACTCGACTTCAACCGTGAGGTGTGGGGGCACGACCGGTACTTGGTACATATGGCAGGTGCCAATCAACCCAGTGGTTGACCACTGTGGTGAAAACTACTCCTTGTGCAATATTGGCCCGATGCTTTGGGTGTCCATATCTGCTCTTACAAACTTCACCATACCTTCAGTTTAAGCTTTCCCTCTCCCGGGTTCTCAAAGGGGCCAGTGGAAGGATTCGCTTTACTTCGCTTCTTACCGAAATAATCAGTATCGATTTTCAAGGGCTTGCCGTTGGGATTCTCATAGGCTGCGTTCTGCATTTTGGCTCGGCCTAAAAGCGCTGTTGTCACCAATGGATTACCTAAAGCATGCCAAGAATCATCGAGCGTTATGTGAAGAAACACACTGTCGCCTTCTTCAACAATTTGGATCTCTGGATCAAACTCCGGCTTGTCAAGGAGTTTTGTTTCCTTAAAATAGGGTCTGGCACCGTTATAGTAAACATTGCCTTCTATCTGCACGGGCAGTGTCGCCTTGTCATATCCGTCCAAGCCGCCAGGATGGATAACCAGGTTGTTGTAGAACCGGTCATCGCCGCCTTGGATGTTCTGGAGGCCAGCCACTTCAGTGGAGTGCGCCTTGTGGAATGGGGTTGAGCGTCGCAACTCAGGTCGAAGCTCTATGCAACCCACGAACAAATTGTGCACATATGCTCCGCCTTGCGACATGTCAAACAGCGACCTGCCCGAAAGAAAGAGATTATTGTCGACTAGGAACGGCCCGTGGTTAACCTCCACAAAAAGATCCTCTCGAGTGTTGTTATCGTGCAAGAGGTTCCTGGTCACACGCGCGCCCTGTGCCATCCAGTCCAACCAGACACCCCGGCACGTGCGGTAGATGTGATTCTGGCCAATCTCGGTGTCAATTGCGGCATGAATCTTGATACCGGCCATCTCGGCTCCCGAAAACAGTTGTCGGATATGGATGTCATGGATAACATTGCCTGTGATGGTGCTGAACACCGCGCCCATGCTTCCGACGATGCCCGCTTGCTCACAATGCGAGATATAGTTGTTCCGTACCACATGATGACCGATGTTTTTCTTCGACCAGCCGTTCTCTCGGGCGCGCTCGATGGTTTTGACATAACCCTCGGCAGTATTCTGAGACGTGTTGTCCCATTGATCGCCGTATTTGCCGAGCGTGATCCCCACGCATGTTGAATAGCGGATATCGTTGTTCTCGATGATCCATCCCTTGCTCCAGTGGGTGCCGATCAAGCCGATCTGCTCTGCTGTGGGTGGCGCCCAAGGTGTGGCTGCGTGCATCATCGTAAAACCGCGCACAGTGATGAAATTGATGCCTGGCTTCTCGGGATAGAACACCGTTTGGCGGACGTTGATCTCGACCTCGGCCTCGTTGGGATTGACATCCCCGAATTGTGCCCAGATCGTGGTGTTCGTCTCATCCACCCGTCCGAACCACAGTGGTGTGTTTTTGATGGGTTTAAGCACGTCTTTCAGATAGGCTGCTTCAGTGAGCCAGTGGCCATTCAGATAAACCGCTCCCGTGTGGTGATCTCGTCCCTTGGGATTGAACCAGTCGCCGTGAATCAAGTCACTGTACGGATTGAAATCCTCGAAAAAGCTATTAGGCATGGTGACCTTCCAGGTGTCGTTTTGTACCTTCCGCCAGTCCTTAATGACTTCGGAGCCCTTGATGACGACTTTCTCACCAGGTGCAGCCTGGTAAACGATGCGCTTCTGGTCGGACTCGCCGCAACGCGGTGGATTAATCCGCTCGCGATAGGTTCCCTCGTGCACTGTTATGACGTCGCCGGGCTGTGCAACCTCCGCAGCCTTGGAAATTGTCTGAAAAGGGGCTTTGGCTGTTCCTTTGTTTGCATCATTACCTCTAACCGAAACATGATACTCCCGCGCTTGTATGGCCCCAGATAATAAAATCGGTATGCAAAGTATAAGTGACATCCATTTGGTGTTATTTTGAATAATCATAGTTAAACCTCTCGATGAACAGTTCATTGAAACCCTCAGCTGTGTTACTCTTGCTGACTGAAAATACTCTATTCCGGTCGCTTGTATGGTTCGAGGATCTTGATATATTTCTGATTTATCTCTCTTTCATGATCCAACTACTATGAGAGTATAGCTTCATTTGTTCATCACACCAAGTTCTTTTTAACCACTCTGCAAAGCATATGTCTTTCGGCTCATCAAGGATTCTTATTCTTTTACGTGTAGGCCAGCAGCCACAGCAAAAGTCTTACTTTGCTGGTGACCACGTTGTATGTACGCCACGAAAGCTGATTTGGGCAAGCTGGACAATCCAGCCTGGTCAAAAGCTAACCACCAGACCGGAACTGAACTTTGCGTGTAGGGAGGTAATGAACTATGCAGAGCCAAAAAAAAGGCGGATTGTCGGCCACAACGAAAGTGAAGGTATTCAGCAAAACGTTCTCGGCACGATTTCACCCAAGCTTAGCTGAATACTCAAATCTATCATATGTCTTAGAGTTTGTTTGAGGCCATCGCTCTGATAAACGGCTATATCCCATCGGTTAGTTAGACTTGCCAAGACGTGTTCTGAAGCTATTGTTTCTTCAGAACAAATCGGGTATTCTAACGTGTAAGAGTCTGGAAACATTCGTGCCAGATTGTATTGCCTCGGATCGTGCTGCAACAGAACAAGGTGACCATCGAAAGCCTGATAGAGTTAGGGAGATACAAAATGAGGTATTCAGCTTTTACGTTTCTGGTTCTGTGGTTAATCATGCCCTGCAGTTGTCAGGGCCAAGCACTGACTTGTGGTACTTTGGTGGACATTGTTATTTCTTCGGAAGCGGCCCTATCAGAAACGATTGCGGCTAAGGAACTTTCGCATTATCTTCACGAACTGTATCCAAATATCTGCTTTGAGGTTGTGCGCAAGACGCCACGCGAGGCTGATCACGTGATCTACCTTGGCTGTGTCGAGTCGTTTCCCCAGCTTGGAAAGCACATTGGTAACAAGGAACTTACCAGCTCTGAAAGCTACATAGTAACCACTGCTTACATTGACCGTAGGAAGGTGGGAATTATCTTCGGCAGCGACTCCGGCGGCGCGGTGTACGGAGTTTATAACCTATTGGAAAAGCTGGGTTGGGGATTCTACCTCTCATATGATACTTTCCCATTGGGCCAGCGGTACAATTTCTCATTTGATGGGTGGGAATTGTCCGATGCGCCCTTGGTTCAAGATCGCATCGTATTTAACTGGCACAATTTTCTCAGCGGGTGCTCGACCTGGAATCTATCCCACTGGAAGCATTGGACTATACAGGCTCAGAAGATGGGCTACAATGGAATTATGGTACACGCCTATGGCAACAACCCAATGGTGAAGTTCTCGTTTAATGGAGTGGACAAGCCCGTCGGTTATTTGAGTACCACACAGAAGGGTCGAGACTGGTCCACGCAGCATGTAAACGATGTACGCCGATTATGGGGCGGCTTCGTGTTTGATGGCCCTGTCTTTGGGGCCGAAGCAGCAATGGTATCAGATGCCGACCGAGCCGATGCGGCGAGGCAGCTAATGCACAACGTGTTCGCGCACGCCGAAGAGCGTGATATGGACGTATACTTCGCAGTAGATGTCGACACAGCATCAGCCAACCCACAAGTTGTGATTGAGACGCTACCTTGCCAGGCGCGTTTCCCCATCACTTTAGAGCAGATGCGCTGGATGAACCAGCAAGGCGGAAAATTCTGGCTGCCCAATCCAGATGCGCCGGAAGGGTATCGATACTACAAGGCGCAGGTCAAGGCACTACTAAATTCATATCCACAGATCGACTGCCTGGTTGTCTGGTTCCGACACGGCAATACGCCGTGGATGGCTATGAAGGGTGAAGAGATGCCTGAGTCGTGGCAGATGGAATACCGGGATGAGCTTGAGAGAACACCCGAGGCCGCCAGACTATGGAGATCGCACAACTTCTTTGCACTGAGCAAGGTTGTGATGGCATTTGAGCGGGCACTGAAGGAGACCGGACACGACAGTGTCCAGATTGCCGTGGGCAGTTGGCGGTTCGATTTTCTGCCCGGCTGTGACCGATTTCTGCCGAGGCATGTCAAGTTTATTCCGCTGGATTGGGAGGTTCTGAATGACCGATCGCAACTGCGAAACAGCGAATCCCGGCAGCTCATTCGGCAAGTGGGAGTGCATCGTCCGGTGATGCCGGTCGTCTGGGCGCATCACGACGACGGAAATTACGTGGGTAGGCCCTACACTCCATACTCGCATTTCCACTCGCGACTCGTTGACAGCGGAGCTCGTGGTTTTGGCATTATCCACTGGACGACCCGGCCGCTGGATTTTTACTTCAAGAGCTTGAGCCGGCAGGTTTGGCGAGCCACACAAAATCAGCCGCTCCGAGTCGCCTGTAATGAAATGGCAGAGCGGTCGTTTGGCACAAGTGCCGGCAAGAAGATGGGGCAATATCTGTATCGCTGGATGACTGACGCTCCAAAGATCGGACGCGAAACGAGTGATTGGTTCATCGACCGCAAGCTCCCCGACATAGCCGATATCATCCCCAGCTACGAGCAGCGTATGAAATTGATCGACGGCGTAGAACAAGGATTAATGGACGCAGCCGGACGAGATCGGCTCAACTATTTCAAAGGACTGGAGCAATTTATTACCGACGTCCACCGTACGGAGGAGGCCTTCCAACGTTCACAAGACCTGTACAAAGCCGGCGACCTCGCCGCATCACAACGCGCGATGGCGATATGCCAGGCGGGCCAGGTGATTGAGCGATACGCACGTTTTTCAAGTCTCGGCCGGATCACGCGCGGCGAACAGGGGCTGATCGTGTCAATGAACCTGCGCTGGCTGACGCACTACGTTCGTCATCGCCAGATACTGGGAATCGAGCCGGTGCGTTACAACTTTGCGCCGACCTCCCACGATCCACTGGCACAGAGCATGGGTACTTTCACATTCCATTTCGGCCCCAAACATCAAGTCTGGGAGTGCTTCGGTACCGAGGAGGCGAGCACGCCGACATTCGTTGTGCCCGATGACGTCAATATTAGAAGGAGTGACGAGGTTCCGGCCAATTATGAAGAGATCTGCCGCAGTGGCATAGAAAATGACCAGCCGATCACAATAACGCTGCAACCAATTATGGTTAAAGGCGGACGAGGTCGAGTCGATCCCGCTCAGCTTCCTACAGGCGAATATCGGCTGGAGCTTCTGATGCTCGATCCGAAATCAACCGGTCCGGGTCAGCGCGTCTTCAATGTGACAGTAAGCAAACCGGCCGTTGAAACGGACCGAATTGACATATTCGAGCAGACCGGCCAAACCAACAGGATTCTGGTTCGCAGGTACCCTATTATGCTCGAAGAAGCGGGGCGAGTCGATGTTACCCTGGAGCCGGTCAAGGGCAAGGCCTTACTGTGCGGTGCAATCCTGGAGCCGGTACCCGAAGAAGAAAGAGGTTTTTGAAAAGATTTCGTATGGTATTCATACTACCAAGCTAATACAATTAACAAAAGGTGGCAAGTTCACGTAAATCTTTCAATGATAAGTAGGATGGACTTTTTCGAGAGGACAGGTAGCAAATAATGCCACAGGTGAAAAAAATATACAAGATGATTTTTCTCATTGTAATAATGGTGATTTTGTACGGTGTAGACTCTTGCGTCGCACAAAGTGAAGCACCCGAACCCAACCCGCCAAGGTGGGCCAAGCAAACAAACGTGATTACCGTGACAGAGAGGCCGCAGGGTTGGAGGATTGAGACGGCTGCATCCGTCTATCAGATTGCAGTCGCGCGCGATGGTATCGTCATCCCTGTTTATTATGGGCCGCGCGGCCAACCCCTGCAGGTCCGCAAAGCGAACGTCAACGTCAGTTCTAAAGTTGGCAGCCATATCCGTGAGGTCCCCTTCCGTGGAGGTTTTATTGCACAAACACCGGCGATCGAGGTTATCTTTCCCGATGGAACACGTGAGTGTGATCTCGTATATTCTTCCTCGGAAATATTCGAGACAGACGGTTTCCCCTGCTTGCGAATAGACTTGAGAGATCCCGCCTATGGCTTGGTTGTCTCTTCCTACATCCGTGTGATTCCTGAACTCGACATTCTCGAGAAATGGATCGTCTTGAAGAATATGGAGAAAGAGCCAATACTCATTGAAAATTCCCAGTCCGGCTCTATATGGCTGCCCGTCGAAGAATACGATCTTTTTCATCTGGCCGGATTATGGGGGCGTGAGTTTATGCTCCATCGGACGCTCTTGACACCTGGTGTAACAACTATTCAGACGCGGGATTTCGTTGCGCATGAAAACCCACCTTGGTTCGCCGTTACTCCGAGCAGGCAGAGTTCTGAGACACAGGGGCCTGTCTGGTTCGGCAGCCTGCATTATAGTGGCAACTGGCGCCTCGATTTCGAAAAATCCCCTTCGGGCAACGTCCAGATTATCGGCGGCATTAACTTCTGGGATACAACCTGGGAACTTAAACCACAAGAGGAATTCGCAACACCAAAAATGGTTTGTGGATTTTCACCGGAAGGTATGTCAGGTGCATCCACTCGTATGCACAACTACATTGGCCAGCATGTCCTGCGTAAGAAATTTCGAGATGCTCTTCGTCCCGTTCTGTATAACAGCTGGTATGCGACAAAATTTAATGTAAACGAACAACAGCAACTCGAACTGGCACGCATTGCCAAAGAAATTGGTGTAGAGCTTTTTGTAATCGACGATGGCTGGTTTAAGGGCCGCAACGACGCCCATGCGGGCCTCGGCGACTGGACCGTTGATAAGAAAAAATTCCCCAACGGTTTGCAGCCAATGATCAAAAAAATCAATGATCTCGGGTTGGATTTCGGCATATGGGTCGAACCGGAGATGGTCAATCCCGACAGTGACCTCTACCGTGCGCATCCCGACTGGGTCCTGCATTACCCCAAACGCACCCGCCACGAAAGGCGTAATCAACTGGTTCTTAATCTGGCCCGTAAGGACGTTTGCAATTATTTACTGGAATCACTGAGTAAACTGTTACGCGAGAATAATATCAGCTTCATCAAGTGGGACCGCAATAGACCACTGTCAGATGTTGGTTGGCCCGACGCACCACGTCCAATGCAGTATGAGGTGCGGATACGCTTTATAAATAGTCTCTATAACCTCATTGATGAGCTGCAGTCGCGATTCCCAGATGTTCTATTTGAGTCTTGTTCCGGCGGTGGTGGACGGACAGATTTGGGCATCCTCTCACGTATGGACCAGGTCTGGACCAGCGATAATACCGACCCTGCTGACCGCGTTATGATTCAGTATGGTTACTCACACACCTTCCCTGCCAAACTGATGGTTAGCTGGGTAACCAACGCCGACTGGCACAAGGTCAGTCCCTCGTTGAAGTTGCGATTTCATGTTTGTATGAGCGGTGTGCTCGGTGTTGGGACCGACCTGACGAAATGGTCACAGGAGGAACGTAAGCTGGCGACGGAGATGATTGCCCTATACAAGAAGATTCGTCCACTCGTGCAGGAGGGCATTCTTCATCGTTTGCATTCTCCATTTGAGAGTAATCGCGCAGCCGTTGAGTACGTCTCGCAAGATGGTTCCGAAGCGGTCATATTTCTCTATAACCTCTGGGAGACACTGCCCGGAAGTACACCAACCGCCCGCGCCAGCGGAGCGGTTAGACTAAGAGGTCTTGACCCGGATGCCAATTACTTCCTGAGTAATGACAGAAGCGGAAGGGCCAGCGGAGAGACACTCATGAATATGGGGCTTCCGTGGTTTGTGCAAGGAAACTTCAATAGCGCCATTGTGATGCTCAAGAAGCAAACACAGTAGAAACGCTTTTAAGATCTGTGGTGAAGGAAAACCAAATTGAGAGCGAAGTTTATCAGCTCGCTGGTGACAACAGCGGCCGGTCTTATAATGGCAGTCTATGTGGGGTGCTCGGAAGTTGTGGGCATAAAGTGCACCGGACCTGTGGAACCGAAGCAAGATCGCCAGTACATTTCACTGGCGGGTCGATGGCTCTTCAAGCTGGACCCAGACAACATCGGTGAAGAGGAGACATGGTACGCGGGCGAGCTGACCAACAGTATCGACCTACCCGGCTCAACAGCCGAGAATGGTTATGGTAACGATATTTCAGTCGATACGAAGTGGACCGGCCGGATTGTAGATCGCTCGTGGTTCACCGAGACCAGGTATCGAAGATATAGACACCCTGGTTCCGTGAAAATCCCCTTCTGGCTAACACCAGTGAAACATTACGTTGGGCCTGCTTGGTATCAGAAAGCGGTGGACATTCCTGAGAGCTGGCTGGGTAGGCGCATCATTCTGCTCCTGGAACGCTGTCACTGGGAAACAAAGGTCTGGGTGGACAACATTGCCGCTGACATGCAAGACAGCTTGTGCACACCACACCGATACGACCTTACTACTCTGATAACGCCCGGCAATCACACGCTGACCATTCGCGTGGACAACTCGGTAAAATATGACGTTGGCATAAATGCTCACTCAATCAGCGACCACACGCAAACAAATTGGAACGGCATTATCGGCCGGATGGAACTACAGGCTGTGAATAAGGTATGGCTCAGCGATATTCAGGTTTATCCAGATGTGCGGAACAAATTAGCGAAGCTCCGCATCACTCTTGGCAATGTAACGGGCCAGCAGGTCAGTGGAACTGTCCAAATAAGTGTCGAAAGTTGGAATGTTAAGCACAAGCACACACCCGCACCAAGGACCGTTGAGTTCATTGCTTCGAAGCCTGAAACCATGATTGAGTTGGATTATGCGATGGGTAATGATGTATTGTTGTGGGATGAATTCTCTCCGGCAATGTACAAGCTAGCGATATCGCTTGCAGCGGTCACAAAGGATGATGCGTTTCGCGACCGACATGCAGTCATGTTCGGCATGCGCCGATTCAGCACAAAGGGGACACAGTTCACCATCAACGATCGCTTAACCTTTTTGCGAGGTACACTGGAGTGCTGCATTTTTCCACTCTCTGGATATCCAGATATGAGTGTTGACGGGTGGCTGCGGATCTTAGACAATGCAAAGGCACACGGCCTGAATCACATGCGTTTTCATTCCTGGTGTCCCCCAGAGGCGGCATTTGAAGCCGCCGACCGTTTAGGATTCACCATTCATGTCGAATGCCCTACGTGGACAACGGTCGGCAACGGCAAGCCCATTGACAAGTTCATTTATGCTGAAGGCGACCGTATTCTGAAAGCGTACGGTAATCACCCATCTTTTTGTATGCTTGCTTATGGAAACGAACCTGGCGGCGCCAATAGGAAAAGATTCCTCGGTGACCTAATTAACTACTGGAAAGACAAAGACTCCCGCCGTCTCTATTCCAGCGCGGCTGGCTGGCCAATCATCCCTGAAAATCAGTATCACAGTGATTACCATCCCCGAGGCCATCTTTGGGGAACCGGCCTCAAAGGTCGCTTCAATGCAATGCCACCAGAGACACTCACAGATTATCGAGCTTTTGTGGAGAAGTATGACGTTCCGATTGTGAGCCATGAGATTGGCCAGTGGTGTGCGTACCCAAACTTTAGGGAAATTGAAAAGTACACCGGTGTTCTCCGGGCTTACAATTTCGAGATCTTCCGAGACTCACTCGCCGAGCACCATATGCTCGATCAGGCAGAGGATTTTCTGATGGCCTCGGGCAAATTGCAGTCGAAGTTATACAAAGAAGAAATTGAGGCAGCCCTGCGCACGCCCGGATTCGGCGGATTTCAACTGCTCGATATTCATGATTTCCCCGGCCAGGGGACAGCACTCGTCGGAGTCCTCGACGCCTTCTGGGATTCGAAGGGTTATATCAAGCCGGATGAGTTTCACCGTTTCTGCAGTGAAACGGTGCCTCTCCTGCGGATGAAGAAACGCACGTGGACGACCGCTGAGACATTCGATGCCGGCATTGAAATCGCTCATTTTGGGCCAGCCCCAATCCTGAACGCCGTCGCTCTCTGGTCTGTCGACTACACAGACGGCCAGAAAGTCGCCTCCGGACAGATACCTAGCCTTACTGTCCCGCTGGGTAGCGGCATCTCGCTGGGAAAACTTGAAGTACCGCTTGCAAGCGTGACTGCCCCGGCAAAGCTTACAGTAACGGTGTTGCTGAAAGGAACGCCCTTCACAAACCACTGGGATATCTGGGTTTACCAAGCCGGTCTGGATACGAAACCACCAAAAAGCCTGCTAATCACCGAGGGCCTCGACGAGCAAGTTTTGACCGCTTTGGGAGCAGGTAAGAAAGTGCTACTGATGCCGTCTTTGAATTCCATTGACAGTGACATCCCAGCAGGCTTTTCGACAATCTTCTGGAACACAGCTTGGACCAGAAAACAGCCGCCACACACCTTAGGGATTCTATGCAATCCTAAACACCCCGCTCTGGCCCAATTCCCTACGGAATTTCACAGTAACTGGCAGTGGTGGGACCTTGTAACCAAATCCAAATTTATGGTCCTCGACGAGTTCGCGCCGAAATTTCGCCCGATTGTACAGGTCATCGACGACTGGAACACCAACCGCAAACTCGGCCTTGTCTTCGAAGCCAAAGTCGCTAACGGAAAACTCCTAGTCTGCAGCATCGACCTGCGCAGCAACCTCGACAAACGTCCGGTGGCGCAACAGATGCTTCACAGCCTCTTAGAGTATGTGGACAGTCCCGCTTTCGTGCCTGAGTTTAGCCTCGACATCGAAGAGATACGCAGCCTGTTGAAGAAACCGTCTTTGTTGAGCAGTCTACCAGAAGACAATATAGAACGCGATTACAGCAGCTATCACCGTAGCACCAAGCCAAAGAACTGACCGAGCCGGTCTCATATCAATTCCCTCTCTAACGGGCATCTTTTTGGGCTCATTCAGGGGTTTACAGGCGGTGATAAGTGCCATTATGCAAATCAGCAGCCCGAATGTAATTGCCATTCGATTAAGAAAGGCAATCTGCCCAAGGGATATTCCCAATTGCCCAAAAAATTCGATCTCTCCGAAGAAGATGAGCAGCAGGCCATATACCACGGGGTTAAGCACCAAAGCTACGACCCCGACCGATGCAGGAGCCCGTCCAAAAACCATGCCAAAGACGAAAGCCGCCAAAATTCCTGGTGATATAAAACCCTGGAACTCCTGTATATAATGAAACACTCCCTTGAATCTCGGATAACCCAGTTGAGGTGCTATCAGGCAGCCGACGACAACAAATACGACAGTCATAATGCGTCCCATCATTATTAGCGATTTCTGCGACGCATCCTTTTTGACGTGACGTTTGTACAAATCCATAGTAAAGATAGTACACGCGGAGTTTAACATCGAGGCCAATGAGCTCATAACCGCCCCACAAATGGCCGCGAACATAAATCCCCTCAGGCCTGCGGGAATAAGACTCCGTATTAACATAGGGTACGCCTCGTCACTGGTAGCCAGTTGATCGCCGTAGAGCTGGACGGCCATTATACCCGGAAAGACGATGGCAAACGGCACGAGCAGCCACAAGCCGGCGGCAAAGATGATACCAAGCTGGCCCTGCTTGAGGCTTTTCGCAGCAAGCGTTCTCTGGACGATGAACTGGTTGAGGCCACAATAGTAGAAGTTTGGAATCCAAAGCCCAATGACAAGAGCGGTCCAGGGTATTTCAGGGTGGTCGGCTGGCAGCACCATATGAAGTCTGTCTGCATTAGCCTCAAAGAAGCTGCCGATGCTCCCAATCTCCTTGAAGCCAAGCACCATGGTAATTAACCCCCCGATAATCAATGCCGAGCCTAGAAAAAGGTCAGCCCAGGCGACGGCTTTTAATCCGCCCCATGTCGTATAAACGGCAGCGATTATACCAATGAGCCAAACCGCCTTTGTTATATTCATGTCAAATATCTTGTGCAACGTCAGGCCGCCGGAATAAAGAACAGCGGTGATGGTGACAGTTACGTATATGACCATCGTGTAAAATGCCATAATTCCGCGAGCCGTGGAGTTATAGCGGTATTCGAGGTATTCCGGCATCGTGTAGATGCCAGCCCTGAGGAACCTGGGAAGGAAAAAAATTGCTACGAAAACTATAGTAACAGCACCAAGCAACTGGTAGCCGGATACGGCCAGACCGACAATGCCGGCGCCCTGCCCGGCCATTCCAACAAACTGTTCGGTGGAAATATTGGCGGCCACAATAGAAAAACCGATCAACCACCACTTCAAACCACGGCTCGCCAAAAAATAATCTTCGCTGGTCTCTTCCTTACGGCTTTTGACCATACTGAAACCGACGACAACACCGATAAATGCCAGGAATACGCCGATGTCGTAGATGTTCAAATACATATAACCCACCCGTTATCCATTAAACCAATGTCAGTAAAATCGGCACGTCACTATAGCTCTTTCTCCACCAACGAAGCTTGGGTATTGCCCGCTGGCTCGCATCACTCATCTCTGGGCAGGACAATTAAACTTGTGGTTGAGATAGGTCTGGAAGCGGCGACCTCATCTTTCACAGACTGTTTCGGACGAGAAGCAAGAACTTTCGTAGCTACAGGGTACGTTCCTTATAAAACTCAATGATCTGCCCGAGTGCTTTGTTTGGCATTTCTCCATGAATGCCGGGAAAAGAGATTTTGGGAATTTGCAACAGGGCAGAAGCAATCTCACCCGGACTAGTAACTTCCCCTTCCGATGCGATCAGTAAGGTGTCATTATCCAGCAGCCTACGAATATTCCCAACCTTCAAAAGATTGGGCAGCGTAGGATCAATCAGCACTAAACCGGCCACGCGTGCCAGTAGTTTGGAACGTTGCTCCAAAAACTCAACTACTATCTTCCCACCCATGGAGAAGCCGATGAACCCAATTTTCTTATCAGTGGCAATGTCAGCGACAACCCGCTCAAGTTGATAAATGAACGAATCTCCTTCAATATCCGGACCGAAAAAATTAGGGTTAATAGCAACCAGTCCAAAGTCGTGCTTTCCAAATTCGTGGAAATAGGGCTTCATACTTGATTCACTGATCCGTGACTGGCGCAGCAAGGTATATGACCAAACTCCCACCTGTTCAGGATAGCCAAGAACAGCAATGGAGATAAAATCTTTGTCGAACGCATTGGGAGTACTCAGAACCCAGTACTCTTTGCCAATGAGCACATCAATATAGAACTTCTTTTCGACCAGATTCGTGTCGATCATGTTCATCACGATCTGGTCTATCGTTTTCTGCAACTTTACTTCGTCTTCCAGCACAAGCTGCCTCTTATTGGGCACCGACCGCAAAAGACCTAGCAAGGATCAAGTTGGTGCCACATCCGCCCCCCATAAAATACAATAACTCTACCTTATCGTTGTCTTTGAGTATTGTTTCCTCAAGCTCGGAACTTTTTAGAATCCGTCCATTAAGTTCGACTGATACCATCTCAGGTATCTTTACATCTTGTCCAGCTAAAAGCTCATTTGCAGTCAAACCATCCGCAAAATCTGATTCTTTGCCATTTACAGTAAGTTTCATTTTGCTTCCTCATGAGCTTTTCTCTAATGCCTATTTAAAATCGCACCTAATATCCCCCAAAAACCTCTATTCCTGCCGAAACCGTCACAATGTTTTCAGCAACTCTTAGTTCACCTGCCTGACAATACAGCTCTGCAAATGCGGCCGTTGTCATACGGACCAAGCTGCTATTTGGTCGATAATTATTGTAGTCTATTTGCCAGCACTCCACAACAGGTTTCATCTCATCGATTCGTGCGAAGTTCGTCTGCTGTCCAGCTTGGCCAAAGTCTAACCAGCAGGCCAGAACAGAACTTTGCATGCAGGGCGGTAACAAACTGTGTGGAGCCAAAGGGATGGCGGATTGTCGGCCATAACGAAAGTGAAGGTATGAAGCTCCGAAATCGAGCACAATCGCATTGGGC
>CAYGBH010000025.1:15137-20138 GCA_964348055.1 uncultured Pirellulales bacterium | reverse complement strand
AATCGGAAGGTTGCTGTAGCAGCGGTCCATGGAGACGCCGCTGTTTTTCATCTGCACCATAAAAGGAGTATGCACAGCCGGCGTCTGCGTATAACTCATGGCTCCCCAGCGGTGTGTATCACTGAAGAAAAAGATTACGTTCGGCCTGTCACCCCTCCCCATCGCCGCAGCCGAGCCGGACCGGCCCAACATCATTGACGCCAGGCCAACGCCTGTCGCACTTAGAAACTGACGACGATTCATACTTATACTTTCAGTGTCCTTTTCAATTCGCATAGTTTGTCATCCAACCTCTACATTGCCACACCAACCGCCAGGACTAAACGCACAAGCGACCATTCGTGTGAACAGCCAAGCATCTTTAAATTAACAGATTCACTATTTAATTGAATATCGCAACTATGATGTTCTTCCCATCGTTACAGAGGAGGGCTGATGTTTATAGACATTATCTCTGTCCTCAGTCGAAATTTCCCGGACCTGTCATGCCAGCCTGAAGGACCCATTGCGCGCGCACAAAGCTAACTCATTGGCGCTCTTACGGAACTGGCCTGATTTTTAGCCAGTCACTAAATCTCTATGTCCACAAAAAACAAGTCTTACCTAACTACCTCAAGCAGCTCAACCTCAAAGATAAGCGTGGAATTGGGTGGAATGCCTGGTCTTCCCCGTTCACCGTAAGCCAGATTTGGAGGTATGTACAACTGCCATTTGGAGCCTTCCTTCATGAGCTGCAGAGCTTCGGTCCAGCCCATGATTACTCCTTTAACAGGAAACTCAGCAGGCTTATTACGCTTATAGGAACTGTCAAACTCCGTGCCATTAATCAAAGTGCCGCGGTAGTGAGTCTTCACTCTATCTTCCGCCGTGGGGATTTTTCCCGTACCTTCCTTGATTACCTTGTATTGCAGACCGCTCGGCAGTACCTGCACACCCTCCTTAGCCTTGTTCCGCTCAAGAAATGCCATCCCCGCAGCAAGATTCTTCGCGGCCTGTTTTGCTATTATGCGCCGCTGGAAATTCGTCATAACCTGCTGCCTTTCATCTTGACTAAGGGCCAATTTTCTGCCTGCCAGAGCATCTTTCAACCCCCATATCAGCGACTCAATATTAATCTCGATGTCCTGCTTCTTAAAATTCTGTGCTATTTGCGTCCCTATCACATAGCTGACCTTATCCAGCTCTGTCTTTAGTAAAACCGCTTTGTCTGTCGTGGCTTCACCGGCAGAATGCGATACGCCAACTTCTTCTTTGGAGCCTCTTTGGGCTGCATAAACTGACATCACAACCAAAAAGCCCAATGCCAACATCACAATATAAATTCTCGTTTTCACTATTGTCTCCTTTTTCGCTTAAGAAATCGCCGTGCGCCGGATCGACCTACAACCCTGTTTAAACACACAACTCCAACACAACCGTAGATTATACCAGAAAGTCGGAAATACAAGAAACTGTTTTTTTGCCTTATGCCTTAATGCGTTTCATTAAGCGGTAGCGTCTACTCAGAATTTAAAGACTTGCTCAAAGTTAAACACAGCGACTCGTCAGTGCGGAGCCTGCCGTAGCACGGAGCTACGCCGGAGCAGGCCAGCTGTTCCATACCAGACACAAGTCGAGACAGGACAAGCAAAGTTCAGATGTTATAGAGAATATTGCTCAGGATAATTGTATGTCTCCAGCAAATCTGTTATCATCTCGGTGCAAAAGCACAGCGGCGTAGCCCAGCAAAAGTCAAATGGTCCGGAGACAGGAGGTGACTTATGAAACGATGTAATTTTTTCGTTCTGGTAAGCGGGACCCTCGTGTTATTACCGATTGTATTTGCTCATGCCGGAAACACCCGCAAGCAAGTTGATACTATGGGCTTGTGCCTTACCGTGCGCGATTTCGGTGCCATTGGAGATGGTAAAGCCGACGACACCGAAGCATTCCAACACGCGGTTGATTCAGGCCGGGGAGATATCCACATCCCCCGCGGCGTATATCGGCTTACCAAAACCGTATTGGTCGATCTGGACCGCATCGGACCTCTTTCGATCGTCGGGTCCGGCACGGCGAAAATTATCATGACCGGACCCGGCCCAGCGTTGAAACTGGTCGGTACACACGCCGGGACAGCGGGCCCAGGCACGGTAAAAGAAAATGTCTGGCAGAACCAGCGTATGCCGACTGTGACCGGACTTGAGATTGTCGGTGCTTGCCATCAGGCGTGCGGCGTGGAGGCTTGCGGTACAATGGAAGCGGTCTTTTCACGGCTATTAATTCGCAAGGCGCTGCATGGAATCCATCTCAAAGACCGTAACCGTAATGTCATAATTTCTGATTGTCACATTTACGAGAATCGTGGTATTGGAATATTCCTCGACCACGTTAACCTGCATCAGATAAACGTCGGCAATTCACACATAAGTTATAATGCCGGCGGAGGGATTGTACAGCACGGCGGAGACGTCAGGAATCTGCAAATCGGCAACTGCGATGTTGAAGCTAATATGAGCGAAAAGACGCCGGCGACAGCAAATGTGTTGATAGATGCTACGGGCGGCTCTATCGGAGAAATCGCCATAACCGGCTGTACGATTCAGCATACTCACAACGCGCCCGAATCGGCGAACATCCGCATTATCGGCCAGGGTCTGCCCCGACCTGCTTATGCAAAGGGTGAGCTGCGCGGCGGTAACATAACCATTACAGGCAACGTACTCAGTGACGTGCAGATTAATGTGCACCTTCATAAGGTTCGCGGGGTCACAATCGTCGGCAACACCTTATGGAAGGGTTATGCGCATGACATTCTCGTAGAAGGCAGTTCGAGCGTTGTCATTGGCCCGAATGTATTCGACCGCAATCCACGTTACCATTATGGAGACGGTGCCACTGCCAATCGAGGACTTGTCTTCCGCAACTGTGACAATGTCATACTCTCGGGGCTGCAAATCAACGACGTATGGCGAAAAGAAGGTGGACTTGTCCTGGAAAGATGTCAGCATTTCAACATTTCCGGCTGTGCCATTCAGAATTGCGATAACTTCGGTATTCTTATGGACGATGTTCACGACACAATTGTTTCAAGTTGTGTGGTTCGTGATACCCGCCCCCGCGGTTTGCTGCGCAAGCCAGCAGCGGGGGCTGAAACAACAGCTATAATGCTAAAAACAGGCAAGGGCAACTTCATAACAAACAATCTTTTTGCCGGCCGGGTGGAAATCGCTCCCCATTCAGCCAAAGTAATGAACAACTTAGAGAAATAACTCGAGCCTTCCAGGTGTAAGCTGCATCTTATTCCAAAACAACAATAAATTCAGATGATTTTTGAGACGGTATCTCAATGACACATTTTGACTCGATTTTTCACTTGCAAAGCCCGTTTCTGCAGTGTAGATTTCCTACACCGGTCTCAACCTGGCCCGGCATTACTGGAGTGCCCTGGGGCTTTGCCCTCGGCGGACGCTGAGCACGGGCGTTAACATCCACGACAAAGTTAAGAAAGGAGACAGAAATGAATCGTCGAGATTTTTCGAAACACGGTTTAATGCTTGGAGTCGGCGTTTTAGCCGGCCTGCCAAAGGACAGTAGAGCGAGGGCTCTAAACCAAACCAGGAGCTATTACGCCGAGCCAGTGAAAAATTTGCCTGTAAGGAAATTCGATGTCGTCGTAGCAGGTGCCGGCACGGCGGGCGTCGTTGCAGCTCTGGCTGCAGCGCGTCAGGGAGCGAAGACCGCATTGATAGAGGTAAAAGGCTATCCTGGCGGTACGGTTACCGAAGGAGGCACCGCCCTTCACAGCTTCTATAACCTCTGGAAGGCCTTCCCCGGCGTCAAAAAGCGTCAGGTTGTGCGAGGGATTCCTCAGGAGATTATCGACCGCCTTATGAAGGTCGGCGGCACGTCGGGCCACGCAGAGATGTCCGTAGGGTACGATTTCGATTCGGTATGTACCGCAATTGATACGGAAATATACAAACTCGTCACTTTCGAAATGCTCGACGAGGCGGGCGTTTTTGTATGCGTCAATACCCTTTTGGCAGGCGCGATTATGGACGGTTCCCGCATCAGAGGTGTCATCGCCGAGAGCCGCTCCGGCAGGGAAGCGTTCTACGCGAAAGCGTTTGTGGACTGTACCGGATACGGCGACCTGGCCGCTTACGCCGGTGCCGAGTACACAGAACCGAACGATTACGCGGTCGTAAACAGCATCGGCGTCGGCAATGTGAGCATTGATAAGTATTACGAATTTCTCAAATCGCATGATGCCATTTACCAGCAGGCCGAAGGCTGGCGCAGCGGCAAGGACGGGCAAATCGTGCGAATCCAGGGCATCACGGCAAGGCTGCCCGCCGGATTCAGAGAGGCAGCGAGCAAAATCGGTATGTCAACAGTCACGACCACCGTGCACGATAACTATTTCATGTTCATTAAGCTGAATTTAAAAATGCCGGTCAGCCCGACAAACCGGGACGAAGTGTCCAAAGCCGAACTGGAGCTAAGACGCCGTCAGGCCAAGGCCATCGAGCTGTTCAGAAAATATGTCCCCGGCTGTGAAAAGGCCTTTATCGCCCGGACGAGCCCCAAACTTAACATCAGGCGAGGCAGACTAATTAAGTGCGACTATGACATAACCCACGAAGACGTCATTGAAGGCCGACACTTTGATGACGATGTCATGGCTTACGGCTTTCACGACATGGCGCCCCGCCTTCAGGTTAAAAATGGCGGCACATACGGAATACCTTACAAGGCGCTGCGTGTAGCGGGAGTGGAGAACCTCTTAGTGGCCGGTATGATGATTACCTCCGACAAGCGAGCCCACATGTCCACCCGAAACACGGTAAGCTGTATGGGACAGGGCCAAGCGACCGGTACTGCAGCAGCTCTCTGCGCAGCTAAAAACCGCGAGACACGCGAGCTTAGGTACAGAGATTTAAGAAGGGCTCTTGAAAAGGGCGGCGTATATTTTGAAAGCTAAGGTTTATCCGCGCCAAATCGTCGCCATTTGACAGG
>CAYGBH010000025.1:7561-15037 GCA_964348055.1 uncultured Pirellulales bacterium | reverse complement strand
GCGTATATTTTGAAAGCTAAGGTTTATCCGCGCCAAATCGTCGCCATTTGACAGGGGTATGAAGACCAATTGGTCCGGCTTATTGAAGCGACTGACAACGGTTTGCAGCTTAGCCGCTGAAACCAGACATTAGGTTCTGTGTGGACGAATGAAGTTACCAAAAACATGGGGATGGTTTGGCTTTGGCATTGTGATCCTGAGTCTCGTTCTGTTCGCTGTTTGGGGATTGGCGCCGATTTTTCCGATGACGGCGGAATCGCTCGCTCATGGTCTGAAACGACAAAAGGTGGAGATATGGTTTTCTGGCCAGTCGGTACTACACCCGAAGGTATGCCATCTGAGTGAATGTATAGTAGTTGTTTGCGTTATATTGAGAGACCTGAAGATGTGCGGGAAGCCACTGTACGTATCCATGCGATCTCTTCGCTCTCTGAGGCACCCTGCAGCTACCGGACCGCAGAAATCAGTACCAATACAGTTAGTGCCTGTAGTGCCTGCACAATCCTGCTCTCTTGACCTCTTCATCCCCTCGCTTCACGGACTAATAATCGGCAATTATCATAAATAAGCTAACCAACACCTATTTCTTTACAATAGCTCCTTTGCGAGCACCCTTTTTCAAAACAAAAGGATTTTTGGCGGCCGAAAGGTCGTTTGCAGTCAAAATAATACCTTTCGTGGCCTCTCCGGTAAGTTCGAGAAAGGTGCCGGTTCCAGGTAACGCTCTGCAGCCCTGAATAAAAGCATCTTCGACGTTTTCCATCCGCACGACCGGGTCATCGGCTCGAGGAACCGTTGTCTTTACTCTATAGAGTTCAACGTTTTTGCAGTTCTTCAAATCGAAAGCGGGCCCTCTTTCTGTGTTCACCTGTACATTTTGGAGTTCAAGACCCGCAACGCTGTCACATAAGAATCCGGCCTCCGTCGAGGCCACCAGGTCGGTGATACGCAGCCCTTGTATGGGCATTTCGGGCAATCCAAGGATTTTCGCGGTGCAGGGCGAGTCCTTGATCGTAAAATGGCTAATGGCAATATCGCGAAAAACCGGCGTGCGCTGCGAAACAGGTTCCGGAGCTGTCTTTGTGTAGAAAGTAGTGATGTATATCGGTTCCCTCACATTTTCGACCACAAAGTTGGAGAAACGGATGTTCTCCACAACTCCGCCGCGTCCCCGCGTACTCTTAATACGAACCGCACGATCAGTTCCCACACACACGATATTACTGGCGGTAACATTGCGGACACCGCCTGACATCTCGCTGCCGATAACCACCGCGCCGTGACCCTTGTACATCACGCAGTTAGTGATGGTGACATTTTCCGTTGGCTTTGCTTTCAATCGACCCTCTTCGTCGCGGCCGGATTTCAACGTGATGCAGTCATCGCCTGTGTCGATAAAGCAGTTAGAAATGCGCACATTGCGGCAGGACTCGGGATTTATGCCATCGGTGTTGGGACCATCCTCAGGATTGATGATGGATATACCTTCGGCCACCAGGTCCTCACAACCAACCGGATGCACTGTCCAGGAGGGAGAATCTACAATCCTTACTCCCTGAATCAGAACGTTGCGACAACGGTAAAGGTTGATGACTCTTGGCCGTCCGTAGGTAAGTATCTTCTTTTGGCCTCCCTTGCTTGCCTTATCTTTGCGCAAGGCCTCCCACCACGGCTTGCCCTGTCCGTTCAATGTCCCGCGACCCGTTATGGCTATGTTTTCGAGGTCAAGACCGGTGATAAGACTCGAACGTTTTGTGTCGTCTGATAGGATTCGCCAGCCCGGCTTGAAGGGCGGAAAATCATCGAAGTTGGTGCTCGCCAGTAGCGTGGCGCCTTGGCCTACATGGAGTGTAACGTTACTCTTGAGGAAAATTGCACCTGAGAGGTATCTACCCGCCGGGAAATGCACTGTACCGCCTCCAGCGGCCGCGCATGTATCCACGGCCTTCTGAACGGCTGTGGTGCAGAGAGTCTTTCCATCCCCCACGGCGCCATACTTCACCACATCAAAGAAAGGGGAACTCTGGGCCACCTGTCCGAGAACCTGGCTCGAGGCAAAAAGGCTCATAACGACAAGAACTTGCAATGTTAACATCTTCGTTTTTCTCATAATAGCTGGCTCCTATATGCAATATGCAATTTGTAGATAGAGCCGCAAATTTCGATGTCGAATAAGGTCCGAGTTACAATCCGTGAAGCATTTTGACGGCCTGCTTCACAACAATATCAGCGGCTTGAGGCGCGAAGGGACTGCTTTTGATTTCGTATCCTCCTTCTATGTACAGATGCTCCGGCGGAAGATAACCAGCCGCACCGTTGCAGTGTGTAATCACAAAAGTATGCTGATATGGTGATGCAGCTTTGATTGACATACCGATTTCCGTCAGCACTTCACCGCCGATACCTACAAAGGCAATGTCACCCACCCTCGCAACACTTATGTTCAGCGACATAGGGGGACAATCTTTTTCTATAGTGAGCTCACCTTTCGCCTTACCCGGAAGTTCGAGCGTTGTAAAAGCGGTCTTGATCGCCCCACCGCTGGAGACTTTCTCGATATTACGCAAGACATGCACCACTTCCTCACCCAAGACTGTCCCGAGTAGCACCGGCTCCAGAATCCAGTCCGGTCCGGCATCGAACGAAGGATTCACCCTAAGCCACGGGTTGATATTGCCGGACGCACCTGCAAATGCAGGTGCAATTACGTCTTGACCAAGAATCTTCTCCACAAACTGTTCAGCAAGTCCGAGGACATCGCCACTGATAATATAATTCTTACCTGTCAAACAGGTGCCGTGGATTGCGTAATCAAACAACACGGCAATAGCGGTGCCATCAGGCTTCGCCATTTTCACCACCAACACTTCTTTATCGGTCGGACCATAAGGGTTGTGTCCGAGTTTTATTTCGC
Organism: uncultured Pirellulales bacterium; assembly: GCA_964348055.1. GTDB lineage: Bacteria > Planctomycetota > Phycisphaerae > Sedimentisphaerales > Anaerobacaceae > JAUXAL01. Next base: position 12,123 of record CAYGBH010000025.1, on the reverse strand, counting down.
TGTTGCCTACACTATCGAATCTTAGCTCCCGCCGATTCGAACCGACCGGCGAGTATCCGATGCCCGCACCGAGACGGACTATGCCCATATTTTTGAATGCTTTGCGAATTACTTCTATTAATTTAGCTGTCAGGGTCTCTGTATATTCGAGATTGTGCGGATGCCCTTCTTCCTTGTCTATGGTAAGACTTGGCCCGGCGTGTGTATGTATGGAACTTAGAAAAAGTTCGGACGGTTCCAGTCCAAATTCATCCAGGATAACTTTTCGAACATGCTCCGCCGTTCCATCATAAAAACCAATCAGATCACTTGAAACCAGCACAAGCCTTTTACCCCTACTCTCAAACGCCACAATTCGAGCGGATAAAGGGTCGTGAACGCCCGTAGATAATCCTGTTCGGCCGCCATAACCAGCCATCTTAACAGATTTCTTCGGCGTTATATCAATCTTCGCTATACCGGCGCGCAGTCCTTGGGACTCCGTTCGGAAAACACCTGCCCTTTCCCTGGATTGTACGACCGAAGCTGTAAGAAAAAGACAAGCAATAAAAACTACGATGATTTTGCCGATTCGCTTAATTGAAAAGACAGATATTTCTCTCATGTTTAACCTCCTTAGTTCAATTCATTCGTTCGCAACAAAATTCGTTTAATCGCCTAAAACCTTTCTATATGGCTGTTCCTATTTGTTTCCGCCTCTTTGCTCCAGGATATACTGCCCAACCGCTGCCACGGTATCGAGCCACAATCCATTGGCAGGGTCCTGAGCATATCGGCAGAAGGCCTCGAGCGTCGAGGCAAACGTAGTTTGGCGTCCCGGTTCGCCAACTTCGTGACCGAAAAAGACAAGCCACCGGCCATCCGCTACGGCCTGTTCCACGAGCTGCCTGACCTGCTCGAAATCCAAACCGTCCATATCTATCCCTGTCACCTGTGCCAGGTCGCAAAAAGCAGGGTCGTTGGCCACTTCGTCAAACGCGCCACGCCCAACGATGAATCGCTCAGCTACTAAGGGAACATAGCTTTTAACAAACAGCCCCCTGCCGACAAATTTCTGCCCACAAGGATAGGCAAATGTCGTTGACTTAACCCCAAGGAGGCGCTCAATGGCCTCATTTGCCTTGTCCAACTCGCGTTCGGCATCCTCGAGGCAGTATTGCTCCAAGGCCTTCTCGCGAGACCACGGGAAATTACCCGTACAAGGATGGTTTAACGTATGGTTACCGATTTCGTGGCCATTGGCTACTGCCTTCTTCCAGCCGCTCAATCTCTGCTCAATACGGTAAGGTGCAACATAAAAAGTTGCTTTGACGCCGTAAGCATCGAGGATGGGAAGGCCACGATCGACTTGGCTGAGTCGCGCATCGTCAAAACTCAGACTAACTGCCGCTCGTTTTCCTTCGGGCCAGCGAAAATTATCCCAGGCTGCTGAGATAGTCCTCGGAGGCGCCTTCTGATCGGGCTTTGTCAGTGCTTGCTCGTCCTGTGGGCCAAGCGAGGAACAACCTGCCAAACCAACAGCAGCAAAGCAGAACAGCACTACTACAGCAATTTTGGCATTTCTCATTTGTATCCTTTCATTATTGGAACTATTGGGTTGGCGTTTTACCATACACAACTTACAGCGTCCACCGGTTGTGATACCTGGGTCGGACAAACTTATCAGCTTCAGAGACATTGGTCGCCTTCATATTCGGCCCATCCCAAAACAGTTTTTCTCCCGTGCGCAGAGCAACATTGCCGAGCAAAATAACTTCGGTCATCGGGCCTGCATAGTCGAAGTTTGAACTCGGCTGCCGGCCTCCTTTACAGGCATCAATCCAGTCTCTGTGATGCCCTTTGGTCCTGGGGATAGTTTTCGGCGGCAGCTTGTAAGCTTTCATCTTTGTCTCAGGTATCAGACGCGGGGTTCCACCCCACCCGGCACACATTATTTTGCCCTTATCACCTACGAAGAGAATGCCGTTACCGTCACCGGTCAGTTCCCGGCCAGGCTCCAGCTCATCCGGTCGCGGCGGCATTATCCCGCCTCCATACCACGTTACTTTGACCGGCGGCATACCTTCACGGGCAGGGAACTGATAATAGACTATGGACGCCAGTGGCGTAGTCTCAGGATTGATTCCCGTCGAATTGGCTTCCACACTTGTCGGATGGCCCAGCTTCAGTGCCCAGAAAGCAGGGTCCATATTATGACAGGCCATATCTCCTATAGCGCCCGTCCCGAAATCCCACCAGCCTCGCCAATTGTATGGTGCGTAAGCTGGGTGATAAGGTCTCTTCCGTGCCGGGCCGAGCCACAAATCCCAGTCCAATCCGGACGGCACCGGCGGTCTCTCTTTCGGTCTGGCTGTTCTATACCCGGCCCAGTCAACCCCAGTGCGGCTCCAGGAATGCACCTCTCGCACCTCGCCGATTGCTCCGTCCCATATCCATTCACAGGTAAGCCGAATGCCTTCATCGCTGTGACCCTGGTTGCCCATCTGAGTAGCAACTCCGGCTCGACGTGCCGCTTCAGTGACTTTGCGGGCTTCGTAAATTGAGTGCGTCAGAGGTTTTTCACAATAAACATGTTTACCGCTCTTAATTGCCGCCATAGTAGCGATTGCGTGTATATGGTCTGGTGTTGCTACCAACACGGCATCGATACTTCTTTCTTGTTCCAGCATTTTGCGAAAATCAACATAGCAAGCACAGCCCCTATACCTGGCTGTTGATTTCCGGCCGGCGTAGTGTTTTTCAACAAGCTCTAAGGCCGGCTTGCGCCCCGCTATTCCACCGTAGTAGAAGCGACTGTAATCGGCCTGCTCATTGACATCGCAAACCGCCATCACTTGAACATCCGAATGCTGAAGGAGTCCCTTTATGTTATGTACACCCTGGCCGCCCGTACCGATAATTGCTATGTTAAGTTTTTCGCTCGGCGCTGTGTAGCTGCTGCCTCCCAGTACGTATCGAGGAATAATGGTAAATGCGAATGCTGTTGCCGCCGTACCACCTAAAAAATCACGTCTGGAGATTCCGACACCTTTCGAACCGGTAATGTTGTTATAACGTTTCATCTCGTTATTCCTTAAACTATTATTTTCCACACCAGTTAAGTTCCTGTTTTGCGACCCTTTTGCAGAGTTGACAAATATTAAGCTAATCTTCTCGCTTTTCAATGGCCGCTGGAGCACCAAAGATTCTGCTAAGTCGTTCGATGTCAAACTTCGGCTGGCGCTCGTATGAGTAGACACCGTTTACCTCCTGTTCAACGTCGGTCAGTTGAGTATAGGTAAATCCGGAGATGTGCGGATGGTTGAGCAGGATGTCGGTCAGGGCTTTGATTCGGTCTTCCACCTGCCTTCTTGTTTTACCGTATCCCCAGCTGTTTCGTGCTTTGCCGACTTTCTCCGGCTGATTGAAATAATCTTCTGTCCAGAAGGTCCCGCCGTACTCATCCACGACATAGGGTTGACCTTCGTAGGGAACCGATACTTCAGGAAATCGGACAAAAGCTTTCTCTGGGGAGTCGGGAGACACACCGGCGTAGCGCTGCCTGAATGAATCAGGATTCTGGTCATAATCGTGTACTGTGAAGATGTCGGTTTCCACGTGCACATAGCCGCTGGCGTCATTGACCGGTCGGGTCGGGTCAAGCGCCAGTGTTGTAGCCACAAGGGATTTAACCGAGCGGCTGTAGGCCTCATAATTGTCTCTGGCGGCGCCCCTTGTCTCGTTCAATGGTGTCCAGGCCACAATAGAGGGGTGGTTGCGATCGCGCACTACCACATCCCGCCATTCGCGTTCCAGGTTGAGCACCCCCTGCGGATTACCGAAAGAGTGAGTCCCGCCCCAGTCGGCGAATTCGCCCCACGTCAGATAACCCAGCCGGTCAGCCCAATAGTGAAAACGTTCCTCAAAGACCTTCTGATGCAGCCGTGCACCGTTAAAGCCGGCTGACATCGACATTTCGATATCCGCTTTAAGCGCAGCATCGCTGGGAGCGGTCCAAATACCGTCCGGATAAAAGCCCTGGTCGAGAACAAACCGCAAATAGATAGGTTTGTTATTCAGATAAAAGCAGTTGCCTTCAATGTGGAACTTTCGCAGGCCGGCGTAGCTGTTCACAGAATCCACCACCTTTCTGCCGTCGACCAGTTCCAGCCGAAGATCATAAAGATAGGGATCACGAGGACTCCAGGGATGCGGATTTCTGACCCTGAGAATCACAGAATTTCCGCTCCTGGCCGGGCCACGCGATGATGCGACCCTTCGGCCTCTCGGCGTCAACAGGGTGGCACGGAATTGCAGATTCCGCTGATAGCTGCTTACAACCGGGGTCAAAACAAAATGCCCCTTGTCCAGGTCCGGCACAATGTGAACAGATTCCAGGAATTGTTGAGGCCTCGCCTCCAGCCAGACGGTCTGCCAGATCCCGGTAACACGTGTGTAAAAAACGCCGTACGACTCTGGGCGCCTGCTTTGTTTACCGGACGGCTGGACTTCGGATAGCACATCATCGAAGGCGTAAACCACCAGATCGTTTTCGCCCTCCTTGACCGCACTGGTTATCTCAA
>CAYGBH010000025.1:0-7461 GCA_964348055.1 uncultured Pirellulales bacterium | reverse complement strand
AAGGCGTAAACCACCAGATCGTTTTCGCCCTCCTTGACCGCACTGGTTATCTCAAAGGCGAATGAGACACTGCCGCCATAATGGCGTCCGACAGCTTTGCCGTTGACCCACGCACGGCACTCGTAATCCAACGCGCCGAAATGCAAAAATACGCGGTGGTCTTTCCAGCTCCTCGGGAGGGTGAAAGTCCGGTGATACCAGAGGGCCTTGATGAAATCGGTGTGTCCTATACCCGACAACTCGCTCTCGACACAAAACGGCACCGTAATCTTATTATTGAATTTGGAGGGTCTGTTTTGCCAATCCTCCTTTACGCCGACGGCCTCGTGGTCCATCGCGAAATCCCATCGGCCGTTCAGATTGACCCAAGCATCTCGCCAAAATTGAGGCTTGGGATGTTCAGGACGGGGAATGGGCGATTTTGTATGTGAGGCAGGCCCCCCTACCACCTCGGAGCCTGTAATTAGGATATACACAACTAAGACAACAACGCTAACATACCTAAAGAGGGACCCCGCAAAGCGGTAACCCAAATAGTCTTTGCCATATCTCATGTCTCGGTTCTCCTTATTAAAGGTAACTTGAATTCGCTCCTGCTTGTTCCAGGCAGGGATCAGTTTCTTGTTCTTACGGGTTTTTCCTCCGTACCATTGCGATAAACCGACATTCGCCATATGAAAGTGGGACCCCATTTTGCAAGCCCCAGCCCCCGTTTCTGCTTTCGCAGAAAGCACGGGGGCCAGACGGGGCTGTGGGCAAAAAGTCGTAAAATGGGAACCCATTTATTCAGGTCACTAAGATTTAATTTTGGGTAATATACCAAACGCAGGTGTTAAACGCAACTATTTCAAATGCTACTTTGCCTGCCTGGAAAACTATCTTGGCGCCTCGTTAGTTTTCCTTTACCTTATTAGTGGGACCTCGTTTTGGGTTCGGGCTGTGCGGGGCCCTAAAAAGATAACAAAAAGGGAATTCAGTACCAACTTGTGTTAATTTGAATATGCCAGATGGTTATGTTAAATATACAAATCACAAATTATGGTCGTCACGCTAATTCGTATGCACTTAAAGGGGACCGCAGGGAAATGTGAGGTGACAATTATGAGAGGTTTTCTAAAGAATTTCTTTATCGTTTTGCTTTTCATTGGGTTGTCTTTAATAATCCCGGGGTCGAGCCGGGCGGACCCCTCGGCTAAGGTAAGGGCCTGGGAGGGCACCGTAACAATCCCCACCTATGGATGGGCAGAAGATATTAATCCCAAGTTCTGGGCCTTGGAAGGCCAAGCTAAATTCTCGAGTATAGTCAAAGGCTCGAATGTTTACCCTTATACGATGCAGGACCATCTTTACAGAACCATTGAGGATCGAACCTACAAAGCCTTATTTCTTGAAAATGAATACCTGAAAATCATGTGCCTGCCCGAGCTGGGCGGACGTCTGCACTCGGTTCTCGACAAGAGCGAAGAAACCCCAAACCAGATGTTTCACCTCAACAAAGTTATTAAGCCGGGTATGATAGCAATGCGCGGGGCCTGGATCAGCGGGGGGGTCGAGTGGAACGCGGGCCCGCACGGACACACTGTTACCATCCTCTCGCCGGTTGATGCACTTATTGGTCGAAACCCAGATGGCTCAGCCTACCTCGAAGTAAGTAATCTGGAAAAGAGCCAGCGAACCCGATGGACGGTGCGGGTGACTTTGCATCCGGGAAAGGCCTATCTGGACGAGCAAATTCGCATTTTTAATCCTATCGATGCGATAAGCCCCTACTACTTCTGGAACTGTACCGCTTTTCCGAACCGACCTGGTACGCGCTATATCTATCCTATGAGCCTCGGAACAGACCACAATGCAGTCAAATTCTTCTCCTGGCCTATTCACGAAGGCAAGGACCTGTCCCGGCTCAAGAACCATCAGACCTGGGCATCGATTTTTTCCGTTGACTGTACGTTCGACTTTTTTGGGGCTTACGACGTGGATGCGGACCGTGGAATTGTACAGGTAGCAAACCACCATGAGCTAAGCGGAAAAAAGGCCTGGACATGGGGAAACTGGGACTTTGGCCTGGTCAGCCAGAAAAACCTGACCGATGACGACGGCCCTTATATTGAGGTCCAAAGTGGGCCGCTGCCGACACAGTCAGACTACGGCATGCTTTTACCGAGGCAAGAAGTCTCGTGGCAGGAGTGGTGGTATCCGGTCCATGGGCTGGGCGACGGTTTCGAATACGCCACGAAGGACCTGGCCGTTCAGACCACCCGCAACGGTGACAAGCTTCAATTGCGTATGCTCGCGACCGGTAAATTCCCTGGTACAATTTGCACCGTCTTCCAAGAGCATAGAGAACTTCTCAAAAAGCGAGTGGACCTTTCTCCGAAGAAGCCCCAGGTGCTTACACTTTCTCCGGCCCCAAAGGCGCCCGTCGATGTAACAATCAAGGCCAAAAATGGAGTCATCCTGGCTTCTTTCATTACCCCCCTGCCGATACCTGAGGTTTCTCCACCTGAGCCCTCCAAGTTAATGACAAAACCTGATGAGCAACTCACTTTGGAGGAAAAATTTCTCAAAGGTCGAAAGTATGACCTGGCAACGGACCGCAAAAAGGCCCGCGAGTATTATGAAAAGGCCCTGGCGGAAGATGCTCGATATTCGCCTGCGCTGCGCAGTCTGGCGGTGCTCGATATCGAAGCTGGACTTAACGAGAACGCAGCGCGGCTATTGGAAAAGGCTCTGGACCGGGATAGCAGTGGCGGTTTGTCGTGGTTCTTTTTGGGCGTTAGTCATTTACGGCTAAGAAACGACAAGGAAGCCCTTCGCTGCGCTTACCAGACGGTTAGATGCCTTGGGACCACTTCTCTCGGATATGACTTGGCCGGCCGCGCTTATATGCACTTAAAAGACTATTCAAAGGCTGTAGAATCATTCGAGAAAGCGGTACGGTCGAACCCAGCAGACCCCAAAGCCAAAAATCATTTGCTTTTGGCTTTGTATGCTGCGGGAAATATCAAGTCGGCGTACAAACAGGCCAAACAAAGAATCGCCCAGAACCCTACGGACCTGATTCCAAGGGCGCTTGTGGCGCTGCAAAACAAAAGGCAAATGGCTCGTTTTGTACGGCAAGCCCGTGCTTTTGTCGGTGAGGATGATTTTCAAATGCTACAAACAAGTCTTGTCTTCGCGAATCTGGGACTGGTGAACGAAGCGGCCAAGCTGCTTTCGGCGGTGTGCGTCGAAGCGGTCCCGCAAACTCAACGCAGTCCTCTACCGCTCTACTACCTGGCTTATTTTGAGCACATACAGGCCCAGGAAAAACGTGCGGAGGCCTACTTGAGAAAGGCTGGCAGTATTTACAGGGACTATGTCTTTCCCTCCCGCCCCGAAGCTGTGGAGGTGTTCAAATACGCCGTTAAAAAGAATCCCGATGACGCCCATGCACATTTACAACTGGGAAATCTTTACGGGCATCTTGGACGGCTTGATGAGGCCGCCAGCCACTGGCTAAGGGCCGGCGAGCTGGATTCATCCCTGAGCATCGCGTTTCGAAATCTCGGCCTTTATACCTGGTCAGCGAAGAATGACCTAACGAAGGCTGCGCAGTATTACAAAAAGGCCATCGCCGCCAACTCCAAGGACCAGACTCTATATCGGGACCTTGCAGATATTCTCTTGGCCGACAATAAGCGCCCCGAGGCGATAAAAGTTCTCGAATCCACACCGTATGAGACGCTGCGACGCGCAGACGTCATCATTATGCTCGCCCAGGGTTACCTTGATGAGAAGAGATATACCGATGCCATTGATTTGCTTGAATCTACGCCGTACTTCGTCAACTGGGAGGGCCAGACAATCACGTGGGACATATTCAACCAGGCACACGTGGCACGCGGCCGCAAAGGCTTTGAAAAAGGGGATTACGAAGCGGCCCTACAGGACTTTGAAGCAGCTCTGACTTATCCGGAAAACATTGGTGTTGGTCGGCCGACCCTGCCGCAGGAGGATATGATAGGACGCAGCGTTGCCGGGCCTCAAGAGACATCGGCCCAGTACTGGAGAGGAAAGGCACTGCAGAGGCTCGGACGTCTTGAACAGGCGCGTTCAGCCTGGAGGGCCGGCGCTGCCGTCCATGAAGGTTCAGAGGAACAAAACAAATACCGGCAACTCTGCAAAGAAGCGCTTTTGAAGACAAAGTAGGCCCCCGCTGCTTCGATTCTGCCTGCTGGCTCGTCTTGCGACGAGAGACGCAGAGACAAGCGAACCAAAACAGCGGGGGTCAACACTGAAGAAGACAGAGAACATACAATCTGACTTCTTATTTCTGTAGTCAGGAGATAACATGGATTTGAGTACTGTTGGGATCGATACCAATTTTGGTCTTGTTGACTGGTGTATTGTCGCTGGTTATCTAATTATCATTGTAGCAATTGGCGTTTACATAAAACGGTATATCAGCGATGTGACGGATTTCATCGTCGCCGGCCGGGGCCTAAAGACATTTTTAGGGACTGCGACAATGGTCGGGACCGAATTGGGTCTGGTTACGGTCATATACTCGGCCCAAAAAGGATTTACCGGCGGCTTCGCCGCCTTTCATATAGCATTGGCCTCTGCTATTGTAGCGCTAATCATAGGACTGACCGGGTTCATAGTGGTACCGTTGCGAAGAATGAAGGTGATGACTATCCCGGAGTTTTACGAGAGGCGTTTCGGGCGCGGTGTTCGTATCTTAGGGGGAGTCATATTAGCCTTCTCCGGCATCCTCAATATGGGAATGTTCCTTAAGGCCGGCTCGATTTTTGTGATGGGCATTACAGGAATGACCTCAGAACTGGAACTTAAGGTCATAATGACTGCGCTGCTGGCGATGGTTCTGCTCTATACCAGTCTCGGCGGAATGGTCTCGGTTGTGGTATCAGACTACATACAATTTGTGCTTCTATCATTCAGCCTTCTGGCTATGTGTATATTATCCGTTAAGCAGCTAAGCTGGCAGAGCATTATTGAGACCGTGTCCCTGCTGAAAGGCCAGGCTGGCTTCGACCCATTTCACGGTGAAGGTTTCGGCGGTTCATACGTGGTATGGATGCTCTTTCTGGGCCTGGTTAATTGTGCGATTTGGCAAACCGCGGTGATACGTGCCTGCTCGGCCGAAAGCATCCGTGTCGTTAAGAGACTCTATGCATGGTCTTCCATCGGATTTCTCATTCGAAATCTGCTGCCATGCTTTTTGGGGATAAGTGCTTTGGTCTACATAGCACACAATCCGTCGCTTAAGAAGGTCTTTTTGCCTCAAGGCGCTGAAACAGACCCGCAACTGACACTGATGGCTATGCCGGTGTTTTTGAGTCAAATACTGCCTGTCGGACTACTTGGGTTCGTTACGGCTGGTATGCTGGCAGCTTTTATGTCCACCCACGACAGTTATCTTTTGTGCTGGAGCTCGGTAGTGACGCAGGACGTAGTCGCACCATGCTTCAAGAAAGGTTTGTCCTCGAAAGCACGGCTGTTACTGACACGAATTTTTATCTTGGCTATCGGCATTTTCATTTTGGTTTGGGGATTATGGTATCCTCTGGGTCAGGATTTGTGGGATTATATGGCGATTTCCGGTGCCATTTACTTTACCGGGGCCATATCCCTGTTGATCTTCGGGCTTTACTGGAAAGGTGCCAGCAAAGCCGGAGCCTATCTGGCCTTAATCTCAGGTTTCTGCGCAGTAGTAGGATTGAAACCCGTCAGGGACTTGGTATTTCGTCTCACTTCGGTCTTAAGATTAGACACGGCTCGAGCCCAAGCTTATGTCAATAGCATACCAAGCGCGAAATTGAGTGCGATTGTCGGATTGACTATTATAGCACTTGCGATGGTACTGATGGTGGCCGGTTCTTTAATATTTCCCGACCGTGGTCCATCTGTAAAACACAAGGGGTAACAAGATATGAATTTCTGGATTGATTTCTGGTCATGGTTTTTCTTCCTGAGCCTTGCTATTTTCGCAATCCTCGCTGTAGTTGTTTCAATCGGGGGTTTTTTCAACATCCTATCACTGTTCAAGACCCTTACAGCGCACCGCGACCAGGAGGAGAGTACTTGGGGAAAAGGTGATGAACAGACGTGAAAGGTTGATGGCGACTTTGCGTGGTGAACCGGTCGACCGACCCGCAGTTAATTTCTATGAAATAGGCGGATTCCAGACTGATCCATCCGACCCGGACCGGTTCAACATCTATAACGACCCATCCTGGCAGCCTTTGCTACAATTGGCCGAGGAACAAACCGACCTCATTCGAATGCGCAGCCCTGTCAGGCCACGCTCCCACGAGACAGATGTCCTACCTGACAGGCTGGACACTGACAGCTGCTATGACGAGTTCTTCAAAGTAGAGAAATACGCCGAGAATGGATACAGTTTCCATCGCACGACCCTGAAAGTTGGTAACAGAACCATGACGTCGCTAACACGTCGCAGTCCTGATATTGATACTATCTGGACATTGGAACACCTGCTCAAGAATACAGACGACCTGAAGGCCTACCTGGAGCTGCCGGACGAGGCTTTCGTCGAAGAGCTTGATATAGCCGGCCTGCTCGAAGAAGACCAGAAGCTCGGCGACCATGGCATCGTCATGATTGATACCGAAGACCCAATTTGCGCCGCAGCGTCTCTTTTCAGTATGGAAGATTTTACCGTCGTTGCCTTGACCGAACAGAAGCTGTTCCATCGTTTGCTCGAAAAGCTTTCCCGCCACATACACGCCAGGACGCAGATAACGGCAGAGGCATTTGCCGGCCACTTGTGGCGCATATACGGGCCGGAGTATGCTGCAGAGCCTTACCTGCCGCCGCATCTTTTCAAAGAATACGTGGTGCGTTACACCGGCCCAATGGTGGAAGCTATCCAAAAGTATGGCGGATTTGCCCGAATTCACTGTCACGGCAGGATTCGTGCCGTTCTTGATTACATTGTCGAGATGGGCGCTGCTGCCATCGACCCCATTTAGCCGCCTCCACAAGGGGACGTGGAGCTTGTGTACGTCCGTCGCGACTACGGCAAGGAACTGGTTCTTTTCGGCAATATAGAGCTGACCGACATAGAAAATACCGAGCCGGCCGAATTTGAAAAGATTGTCGAAAAGAGCCTCAAAGACGGAACCAATGGCCAGGGCAAAGGTTTTGTCCTAATGCCGTCCGCAGCTCCAATCGGGCGGAAAATCACACGCAGGATAATGGCAAATTATGAAACAATGGTACGTCTGGCCACAAACTTCAACTTGTGAGAGCAGGGACAGAAGACAGATGGCAGCGGACAGAGGGCAGAGGATTGGGTTTGATTGAGTCTGTTTTCACCAAGTGTCCAATCGCTTATATTTTCATAATACTTTGTTATAGAAGATGTTACGTCCATTTTGCCTATTTTAACATTGGCTTTGTTTGACTTTGTTTTGAATAACGTTCGTTGTTGAT
>CAYGBH010000024.1:0-20211 GCA_964348055.1 uncultured Pirellulales bacterium | reverse complement strand
GCCGCGACGAAATAGAGTCGCGACCAAACGGAGCCGCGACCGTAAAGTAACTGCACTACCTAGAAAGATACGAAAAAAATTTTACTCAAAAGCCAAGAATTTTTGTTGACTGAATGGTCAAAACTGACTATATAGTCAAAAAATGAGTGCAAAGGCGCTAAAAACTGAAAAAACCAGGATGCGTAAAAGAGCCAAGAGAACGCGGAAGAGATTGAAGAAGGCTGCTTTGGGCGTTTTTAGCGAAAAAAGTATTGATGCTGCGACAGTGGAGGAGATTACAGAAAAGGCCGATGTGGGCAAGGGTACTCTTTACCAGCATTTTGAGGATAAAGAGGAAATTGTCATTACACTGATAGATGAAGCGGTTGAACATTTGATAGAACGTTTGCGTTCATATGAAAGTCCACCGGAAACCCTTGAAGATATGCTGGAGCACTTGCTCAATGCCCACTATAAGTTCTCCGTTGATGCCAAGGAGGAATTTATGCTGCTCTTCCAGGGAAAGTTGTTGCTAAAACTTCAGTCTGAAACTCTGGATGAGTTAGAAGAACCGTATTTGCGTTATCTGGAGGAGATTGAAAATCAGGTCTCAGGTTATCTGTCTCCGAGAATAGACTCTATAAGAATTCGTCGGTTGGCCTGTGCGGTAGCGGGGTTTGTTTTCGGGTTTTTCTCGTTTGCTATGATTGGTATGACCTCCGACGAGATCGAGACAAGCGTTAAGCCGCTTCGGCGGGTTTTTGTAAGGAGCTTATGCACATTTCTTGGGCGATAGTCGGCATCCATCAAGGATGTTAGTCAACTGAGGACTCTCCCAAGAGGGCAAAAAACCATTTATAACTGCGGAATTCCTATGGCAAAGACACAAGCAAACAAGGGTGGACTGACCGCTGCAGAAATAAGAAAATCCAAAGCTTTATTATTGGCGAAGCTAAAAGAAATATTGAATAACGTAGTCTGTATGGAGGAAGAAACACTACGAAGGTCAAGGACCGACCTGTCAAGCATGCCGATCCATATGGCTGATGTAGGCACGGATACCTACGAGGTTGAAAATACGTTGGGACTGATGGATAGCGAAAGAAAGCTTCTTCTTGAAGTTCAAGACGCACTCGGTCGTATCGAGGATGGTACGTACGGAATTTGTGAGGGCAATGGCGAGCTGATACCAAAGGCGCGACTGAACGCAATTCCATGGGCTCGATACTGTGTTGTCTGTGCCGGTTTGTCTGAGAAAGGTCGCCTTGTCAGAGAATATTATTTGGAGGAATCAGATTATAGCGACCTGAACAGTGAGGAGCAAGACAATGATTTCGATGATTCTCACACCAAGTAAAGCAGCAATGAATACCGAAGAGATGTTACAGAATGCAAAGAACCATTGTTTTTTTATTGGGTTAAACGACAGTGGTGCTGAATTATGCAGAGCTAATAGCGTCTATGGTATTGCGGGTATTCATTATGTTCAAAATCAACTCGGTATAAGCCCTAATGCTACTTTTATTTCCACCCCGGACATGACCATTACCAGAAATGCGAGTCGGTGGAGAAACGGATTTGGTTACGGAGGAAAGGTAAGCTGGGGAGCAGGAGATGATGACCTTGTCATTCTTGATGTAAAACCTAATGCGTGTGGAATGCTGGTGGGGGGCTTGGAGGAACCGCCTGCTATTGAGAGTTTAATTAAAAAACTGCATGAAATGGAGACAAGCACAATAGAGATAGATGGTGTTGAGGTAATCTGGGACTTTTACAAAAGCAACCATTTCATAGATGTGTTTCGACTAAAACCTGTTGTGCGGTTGGACGTAGATCTACCTCCATATGCTTTTATAATACATGGTTCCTCGGAGGAATTTCGGGCAGACAATAAATCAGGCTTCGGAATGTATTATGATGCAAGTGAACAATTGGGTAAGATGGCCGAATGCATTGAAACACCTTTCGGACAGTTTCATATTCTCACGGGCAGCAGCGCTAAGAAGTATTTTCAGCAGTATCAACGCGCTGAGAATTTCTCGAAGAAGAAAAGAAAAACAGCTGCAGAATTGTTGTTTAGAAGATTCGTAGAGATTTCTAATGAGACCCATCAAGGGCTTATAAATATGAATGAAATAGCGTTGGGCTGTCATTGTTTGGAGAATAGGTCTACTCTGTTCCCGCTTACTTTGAGAGCGGATTTGCCCGCATACTTGGTGAAAGGCAAGCCCAATCTGAGTCCCGAAAGTATTGAATTGGCAGGTTTTGAAAAAAGAGCGAGAAATCTTGGGCTTTATGATAGGCTCTTAAATGCCAACATTATCCCACATGGTGGAGGATATGTTTTTCCGGATATTTTAACCGTAAATAAAGTGACGCATGTTAACGGAAAGAGATATTTTGAAGTTGAGATGCAAAATGATAGGGGTAAAAAGATTATATCCGGAGTGCGGGAGTTACCTTACGAATACAGAGGGCGAAAAGTCGTGTTGCGTACTTTGGAAATTGGGTCGATAGAGATTGTCGCCAAGTTGATACCACAATATGTCCTAAAAATATAATTGGGGTTTTCCGTTGAAAAGATATTTTTAATTAAATAAATTTCAGAGGAAAAGCGGAGCTGATAGTTACCAGCCCGCTTATTAAGAATCTATTCTTAATTGTATGGAGGCATTAAAAATGGCAAAAAAGAGAAAAAAGAAAAAGGCAGCTAAGAAGAAAACAGCAAAGAAGAAAAAATAAAGTATGATAATCTTAGATTATCAAAAAGCCATCAATGTTAATACGTTGATGGCTTTTTTGTCCTTTTTGTGAAGCTGCGTACTCATTTCGCTGGTTTTGCCGGTACTGCGGCTATACCACACTGACGCTACTCGACCTTCTTATAGAATTCAGCTTCTCGGTCAGAGAGCTTATTTTGCTCAATCAAAGTACGAATCCGCTGCATATCAACGTCTCTGGGTTCGCCGCCTGCCGAAACAAAGGTGGCCGAATAATCCAGACCGGTGCCAACGACCTGCAAAAACCTGCTCACGGATAGCGTCGACACAAGTATCGCCGCCACAAGAACGCCCACTACAAAAAATTGTGACAACGGCCTGGTTCGTGCATAGTCGGGACGCAGCAGATGCTCCTTTCTCACAGCTGCCTTTGCTTGGTAACGACACCTGTCGCAATATATGCAATCCATTTGGTCCTTGGCAGTAAGGCCGAACTCGCATCTGCCGAATTTCTTCGTCGGCAGGTAACGCTTCAGTATTACAACGTTGTTGAACAGCGACAGGAAAGCCCCTACCGGACACAAATAACGGCACCAGAAGCGGGTATAAAGAAACGAGTATATCAGTGCTGTTGCCGCTATCAGCAAAATTGCCGAGCGAAACTCGGAGATTGAAAATCGTAAGTTGAAAATCGAAATGAGAGGGTCTGCCGCCAGCGTTGTTCGGTTTCTCGAGAGAAAGAACACGGCCACCAGAACAAGAAGAACCGCGTATTTGACAAATCTTGCTTTTCGCATCCTTTCGGCAGGTATCGGCTGTTTGAACTTCTCAGGCACAACGTAGCCGAGCAGCTCCTGTGCGGCACCGAAAGGGCAGATGTACCCGCAATAAATGTTGCCGAAGATTATTATCAGTAGTGGTATTGCTACGACTAACAAAAACGCACCGGTCAATCCCAAAGCAGGACTGTGCAGAGAAAGCAAGGTCGCTATTTGTTCGCTGGAATACTGGGCGTTCAACCAGATGCCGCCGACTGCGAGATTTAGTAAAAGAACCGCCAATCTGCTCCAGAATCCGCCGTAGTAGATTACAATCAAAGCAAGTATAAAAGCGCCAATCAAATATATCCCATAGGTGTCCGGCAGATATTTGGCCCGATGAACCCTTTCTTCAACCTCCGGCCCGATAGACTCGCCGAGAATTTGCGTGGCGAATCTGTGGCCTGATTTCTGCAGTGCCGAGAGAATAGCTTCGCAGCTTACCGTAGCGCTGGTCACGGCGTGAACGTCAGCAAAGGGCTGTGGCTGAAAGAGCTGACGCCCCTTTAAGGAGTCGCGCCATTGGCCGAGGAGCTCGAGGTACGCCGGCGTTTCGTTTGACCGTATGATATGAAAGTTAACAAGCGAGCCGGCAGGCTCGACGTAAATAGCGAGATTCATCTTGCCGCCGAAACCACGAACCTCACCGGCGAGGTCTTCGGAGCTAAAGATATAGCCGGTTGGTTTATCGTTGGCGTCACAAACTGTAAAATAACTGATTTTTCGAGCGCTATCGCCAAGAACCGCTGATGCTTTCTCAAGGCGCAGCTCACCGGCAAGGGCTTGAGCAGCACGCAGCGGCAGTGACGGCCTTAGACGTGCACCGGCGTCGGCGAGCAGGTTCGAGCATAAAACGACCGATACCCCTATGCCGAATAATATGTAGCCGAGCCTGCGCAGTCTAAAGGCGGTTGTATCTAAAGAACGAACATGTTCCGGCTTGAATATCTTCAGTGCTGCAGGTGGTGTGTTGGCCAGAATAAGTGTAGCAAATACAAATAGCGTTACTTTGGTCCCAAGTACGGGCACAAGTGCGAGACTTGTAACCATCCCTCCTACTGATGCTCCAATATGGTCGGCGGTTTCGAGCTTACTTCCGGCCTGGCCTGTCTCAAAGCCGGAATCGGCAAGCCCTCTGGCGGCGATTGGAAAGTAGCAGCCGGTGCATAAACCGCACAGAACAAATGCAACTGCAAAAATCATGTGTGCCGGTTCGGGCCACCGCTCAACCGGCCAGAAGGCAATCGCGGCCAGAATCAGCGTATGAACAATCATTACTGCAAATAGCAGCATCTCATTTTTGCTACGCCTCTTGTCTTTCGTATCTCCTCGAACCAGATAAGAAATTAGATTTGCACCGAAAGTTAACCCAACCATAAACAACGACGAAATAACACCAATGTGCAGATACAGTGAGCCAAAACGGGTTTGATACAGGTACATAAGGACAATTACCACCCCGATTCCCACCCAGCCGGCTGAGAAAACCAAAAACGAACTATCAAAGCTGGATACTGCCGCTGTGCCGGTGGGGAATTTCGAATTCTTAAAGACATAGACGGCTCGTAAAATTATAAAAATCAAAAGTGGGATTAGAAAAGCCAACGGGCCTGCCAGAGCCAGGTGTTTAACAAATCTGGTGATTGGTGTTCCGGATTTTTTTGCTGCGAGCAATAGGCTGTACAGATGTGTCAGCGGCCTGGAGTCGCGATTAATCAGCAGGTTATTGGGCAAATCCGACCGCGCGTAGTTCTCGAGCGCAGCCTCGGCGCGGTCCGGCAAATATATGGAGAGTAAAGCTTGTGGAGAGAAAACATCCGCTGCACCTTCTATTGCTGCAAAGCGGTCCCGCAAGATGGCGGGGTCGCCAGTCAGGTCTTGAGAGTCAGATGCAATAAACCATGTATCCTCGCCGGGTGTCAGAACAAGCTGCGAGAAAACTTTTTCGAGCGTCAGTTTCGTCGAGGCACCAAGATTGATTAGCTCGGTGCCCATAATGTTTTCTCCGCCTGCTACGCGGACTGCTAATACGCCATCGGCCCTTAAAGACTCTTTAACCTGGCGGTAGAATTCAAGTGTGTAATAGCGGTTCAGAACCGAGCTGGTCGCCTCAGGCAGATTTAGAATCACCATGTCATAATATTGCTTCTTTTCAGCTAACAGGGAGCGAATATCACCGGCAAGGCGGTCAAATCGCTTGTCGCTGATTTTGAACTCCATGGGAATAAAGTCCTCAACCTCCTGCACATATTCACTGTCGCAATGTGCCCAGGTTACCAGCTCAATCTGTGGCAGGCGCAGGAATTCGTAGCAGAGCCCCAGCCCTGAACCTACAACCAGGACCCTCTCGGCATCAGGATTTTGGCAGAGCCCGATAGCTGCGACCCGCCCGGCCGATTCATGGTCCGGCAATGTTTCGCAAGTGCTGCCTTCACGGACGGCTACCCATTGATCCTGGTAACGTCCGTAAAGATACTCGGCCTGTGCCGTTTGAAATGACCCGTCAGGCACATCTTCAGGAAACAGCTTCGCCCACTTTATAATTCGCACCTGCTGCATTACAGGCCTGTCGGCGCCGGCAATCAAACAAGCCAGAATACATACAGGCACAACGGCCCAAATCCATCTTTTTGCCTTGGCGGCCTGGACCCAGAATACCGACACCGAGACAATAAGAGCCAGTATTAAAAAAACCCTCGCCAGACTAAAACCAGCTCCAAGAAGGATAGTCGCCCCCAGCCCCCCGCAAAAACTTCCCGCCGCTTCAAGAATGTACACACGCGCCACGGCCCCCCTTCTTGCTTTCGCATGAAAGCAGGGGGGCTGGACCCAACGGCAGGCGATGGGAAATAACATCCCCGTGACGACACTGACCGGTGCATTAACAATTATTGATAAGAGCAGAATAGTCCGGATGGGTAGCAGTACGTAGGATTCAATGCCCGCAAGCTCCCGTGCCTGGATAATTAGTATCAGTTCAAGGATAAAGGTCGGCAGATAGCTCAAGAACAGAAGCTCTATGTTTTTCAGCAGTATTTCAGCAAGGCCTTTGGCTCTATATACAAGTATTGCGCCTAAGCCGACCCACAAAAACCACGAGCCGAAAAAGATACCGACGCTTATGTCGTTGCCTTCGAAGGTGGTGATAAACTCACGAAAAAGTAAAGTCTGGGCTGCAATGGAAAACAGGCCGTAACTGAATATCAACAAGCCTCGACCGAACTTCATTCTTCTTCACCAAAGACATCTGCCTGAAAGACCTGAAAGCTTGCACCTTCTTTCCAGGCATCAGGAGGCAACTGCGCCTTCAGAGACAATTGCGTGAGCATCTGATTGACATCCCAGCCATGTTCGGATGCAACCTGAGGTAGGAACACACGCGATCGACCGCTTTTGTTCAACACGACACCGTCTATACCGATTCTAATCTCATCAGGTGAGGCAATAGGTTCAGGCAATGTCAGTGCGGAAATTTCGATTGTAATATCTTTGCATTCGGCCTCTGCCACCGCAGGAAAACGTCTATCGTTAACGCAGGCGTTAATCGCATTTAGAATGACCGATTTGTACAAAGGCCGTTGTGGGAAAATATCGCCTATACAGCCTCTTAGCTGCGAATTTTTCTTGAGTGTTACAAACGCCGCGCGGGGACATCTCATCGCATTGCTGATTGTAACGCCCAATTCAGATGCTTGTGGAACTCGCCGGTTCTGAAGGGCATAGACTATTGTTTTGCGGGCTAAGCTCAAAAGCTCTTTCTTGTCCTCATCAGTCAATTCTGGTGCGTTTGCCTGTGGCTCAATCTCGGGACAGTTTTGCCACGACCCGGAGAATGCTATGGAAAGATAACTGACAGAATTGTTAAAGTCGCCTGTCAACTCGCCGGAAGTCGTATAATTTATCGGTTCAGCCTTGACGCCCTCGCTTAATGCTGAAAGTAATATGGCAATTGGAATCGAGCCGCATATTGTCGCCCCCGTCTTCTGTTTGTATTCCAGAAAGCCTTTTCCGTCCAGCCTCGCTATATACTCATACGCCCCCATATCAACCTGCTTTATGTTCTCAGGTATATTTTCCGTAAATGGCACATAGCCATGCACGCGACCATAATGCACAAAATCCGAACTTGCAACTAAGAGCGTTTCGGCATCTGCTAAACTTCTCAGAATGGTACCGGCCTTGTTAATCGTCTGTAACGAGCAGCTGCCGGCCACAATCGGTACGAACTCGAAATCCTTCTGGCTATATTGCAATAGCGGCAGTTCTATTTGAACGCTGTGTTCTTGAGAGCCGTACCTATACTCGTGTGCCTGCGGTACGTTCTGAAACAGCGAATATTTCAGAAGTTTGTTTATAAATTCCACATCCAGCGGTATCTGCCCCAGAGGTGTTTCGTAATGCGTCACTCTCGGCACACTCAATATCTCCTCCATCGGGATACGGTGACTTGGGCCAATAACAACGATTCGCTTATATTTTTTTGCAGTGCTTTTAAGCCCCATAGCTGCGGTCTGGCCGGAATACGAGTAACCTGCATGCGGCAGAATCAACGCGATTACATTGTCTATTGGTTTGACCTGAGCTTTTTGGAAAAAGCCTTCAATTTGCTCGATTAACGCCTCTGCATCGGCAGTGTACCATCCTGCGTCGGCAAGTCGCGAATATAGAACAGCCTTAACAGCTTTGACAGGTTCTTTTTCTGGGGGCTCTTCTATTTCTTGCACTACAGCGGGTTCTTTTATTTCTTCAACTGCTTCGGGCTCTCTTATCTCTTCAACTGCAGCGGGCGGTTCTGGGATGCGGACCTTCCAAAAAACTGCAGCAACACCTAAAATCACAATCACCAAAGCCAGCAGAGCGCCCCTTATGAGTCGTTTCTTTAACTGCTTATCCATATCAACCACTCCATTTGCCCTGTTTAGAAATGCCCGTTAAGGGCTTCAAGGAACCAGGATACTTCTTAAGTCGAACAGCCCACACGAATTTGCGTGGCGTAGCTTTCCTTACCAGCCACGAAGAGCCGATGGCAATTGCTGAACCTGTTTTTATTAATTTGCGAATAAATTTTCTGCGCGTCATTTCCAAACTCCATAAATCTCTGCTCGGCAATCCGGGCAGCATCCGTCTTTGAGGCGGTTCTGCAGGATAGTATACCCACTTCGCTCGATAAGCAGACTCTTACAACCAGAACAATATGTGTTCTCGCCTTGCTTGCTGCGAAGGTTTCCTATATATACATGGTCCAGTCCTTCATCTATCGCGATTTGCCGAGCTGTTTCCAATGTTTTCAATGAAGTCAGGGGCAGATGGTCCATTTTGTAGTGAGGATAAAATCCTGAAAAGTGTAGCGGTGTCTCCCGTCCCAGATTTGCTTTCACCCAGCGGACAAGCTGGCCTATCTGCTCGGGCTTATCGTTCAGGGTTGGAATAATCAGGTTCGTGACTTCGACTAATATGCCGCTTGCCTTGGCCATGACCAGGGTATTCTGGACGGGCTTGAGTGTTCCCGTACAAATACGCCGGTAAAGGTCATCAGAAATAAATTTCAAGTCTATGTTGGCGGCGTCGACATATTCAAGCAGTTTTTTCCAGGGTTGCGGATTTATGTACCCGGCTGTTACAAGTACGTTACGGATACCCTCCTTCTTTGCAAGCTTTGCTGTATCATATGTGTATTCATAAAAAATAATGGGATCGCTGTAAGTATATGCCAGGGAAGGACAACGATAGTATTTGGCTAATGCCACAAGCCTTTGAGGCGGGCAAAATACCGCCTGGCTGTCTTCCGGATTGGCTTGCGATATTGTCCAGTTCTGGCAGTTCAGGCAATGAAGGTTACAACCGACGGTTGCAATCGAAAGAATTCCAGTGCCCGGCAGGAAATGAAAAAGAGGTTTTTTCTCAACGGGGTCGACATGAATCGAGCCGTAATGAGGAAACCCATAAACCACCGTGCGCAGCACCCCATCGATATTGATTCTTACCCGGCACTCGCCGCTCTGGCCCGGCTCAATCAGGCACATTTTTGGACATAGTTCACACTGAACCTTCAATACAGGCCTCACTTTCTGCAGCTCGCAGGTCCCGGGTAAGCTCATACTTTTGTCTATTTACTATTGCTCTTGCCCCGTAAACCTAAAGCCCCGGGAACTACCTTGCGTTATTTCCTATGATTATAATAAATTCTTTACAGTCTATATAACCTAAAAAACACCGGCACCAGCTCTATTTCGGAAAATTATTGGGCTCTGCGTTATTGATGAAATACAATACTGCTTCAGAATTGAATCTATGATTTATCACCCCCGCGAAAGCTTGTCATTGAGAGCGAAGCATCGTGCTCCGGTTGGCTCCGCCCAGACGAGAAGCAATCTCTATTATTCGATGACGTGTGATTGCCACGGCTCGACTTCAGTGCGCTCAGCCGAGCCGCAAACCCCAAGCAGTGGGGCTGTTTCAGCAGCGAAGGAATTTATCAGTGCCGATACAACCGAATATCATCGAAGTACACCTTACCTGAACCGCCGGCCTGCGGATTGTTCCTGTTGCCGAAGCCGATAGAAATAGTCTCGACATCGGCCAGGTTCACGCCTTGGTCTGCGAACTGCGTCAGTTCGATGGTCCACTCTGTCCAGGTGTTTATCTGCGTTGCATTGGGGTTATCGTTGTAGACCACGGCAGGAGTACCGCCACTGTTGGCTAAAGCTACATACATCGGCTCAGGCTCGTTACTAACCATAGTTACGCCGATAGCCTCGTCCGTCCACGTCGGCGGACTAACCGTACCGGTGGTCTTGACGTCGGAGAATTCGGCCACACACGTCGCATAACGGTCATGACTGGTCAGTGCCAGGCCTATATAGACATCCGTATTCATTGAGATTGTCTGCGGATTCCACGCCATCGCCCGCCAGCTGGTACCATTACTGGAATAGTAGCCTTTAAACTTATCGGCGGCGTCACGTTCTAATTTCACCCAGTAGGGGGCGTTGATTGCTTTTTGCTTATTTGTTGCTACTGACGTGTCACTCGTGGCGCTGGCGTCCGTGTTTGTCCGCGCCTGGAATCTGCATCCGTTGCCGGGCGTAATGTACACTGCGGCGAATTTCGAGCCTGGCTCCAGCGTCTCACGGATCATAACGCCTGCCTTGGCCCACGGGTCCGTGTTCTCCACGCTGAGCACCTGCGCTTCAATCGTCCCTGGGCCGGACAGTTGTTTGTAGACGTAGCGGAACTCGTCAGCCTCGTCCCAGATATCTGAGCCCGTGGCGGCTATCGTGTAGGTGCCTGTCGGCCCCTCTATGAAGCCTGGCGGATTGCCTTTGAACCACAGCGACAGCATTGTAACATCTTGTGTTGTCCAATCACGCATCGAGTTCAGCGTCAAGGTTGCCTCTGAATAATTTAAGAAGCCCTGCTTGTTGTTGTCGTATGAATACGGCATCGCCTGGCTGCCTTCCCCAACGATGTTTTCTTCGGTGCAGGAAGCAGTGTTTGCGTCACCCACTGCTGAGCCTGTCTGGTTGCCGGGATAATAGGGCGGGTAATCCTGCGTGCTGTAGCCGCGACCGTCTTTCCATGCGTACCATATCTGGTTCTGGCCGGCATCATAGTCCTCAAAATCGTCCACAATAAGGAATCCCACTGTCGTAAAGCTCCAGACATCACCTTTGTGCGTGGTCGAGCCATCGAACTCATCAACCCGCCAGTAATGAGTGGTACCCAATCCAAGAGGACCCGGAGTATAGGTTGTACCAGACTGGTTGCCTTTGAACTGGCCCGACGATATAGTCGCATCGACCACAGCAGCTTCATCGCTGCCCAAATACACATCGTGCGAAACTGCATCGGAACCTGCAGTCCAGTAGAGGCTTGCACTCGGGTCCACGTCTACGGCACCATCAAGCGGGTCGGGATTTGAGGTGGTCTTGGGGATAGTAAAGGCTGGAAATTCTATGTCATCAATCCACGCAGTATCGTAGCCACCGTAGTCGGAACTGTCCTTTGAATAGGTCCACTCAAAGGTCCTTGCCCCCGCTGTCACAGCGAAAGAAACTTGGGCCCAATCCTCTTCTCCCGACCACTTGTCCTTCTCCACACCGTCGATGTAAAATTTCAAATAGTCACAGCCTTTCTCAGAGGATACTTTGCGATAGAAGGTGATGTTGCCCGATATGCAATCAAGTGTTACCTTCAGGGCGATACTTTCATTATGGCCAGTGTCGGCTCGGGCGCTATAGGCTCCGAAATGCTTCTCCTGCGATGCGATGGTCCATTTGCCTTCCCCGTGATGTTCCCACAGGAAATTGCTGAAATCACCCGTTTCAAAGTCTTCCAAAGCAGAAGTAGAGGACTCTACAAAATCAATCGCCCATTTGTTCCCCGCAACGGGTTCAAGGTCTTCGGATACTCCTGTAGTCACGACCTGAGGTGCCGTAAAGTAATGCCCCGATTTCCTTACGTTGACTGTGTAAGTCGAGTGTGACCTGACTCCCACCAGGGCATAAATACCCTTGCTGTTTGTTACCGCAGTATAGGGACCGCCGGGCCCGTATGCGGTGACCGTAACATCGCTGATAGGATTGCCCAACGCATCAGTCACCCGCCCGCTGATT
Source organism: uncultured Pirellulales bacterium (assembly GCA_964348055.1). Lineage (GTDB taxonomy): Bacteria > Planctomycetota > Phycisphaerae > Sedimentisphaerales > Anaerobacaceae > JAUXAL01. Next base: position 8,079 of record CAYGBH010000024.1, on the reverse strand, counting down.
ATCTCGCCCGAATGGGAAGTGAAAATATTATAGATACACTCGTCAACAACGTTAAAAGAAGGATCGGATTCAATCTTGGGCAAGTTGTACCAGGCGTCATTAAAGCCGTCCCAACCGAAATTAAGATGGTGGTACAACAGCATTGAAGAGCTAAAGCCGTATCCGTCACACAAAACGCTGTGTCCATATTTGTGTGTTTTCTGAAAAATGCCGAGCGTTACGGGATTATTGGCATCGAGGTTGGGGTTGACCATGTCGTTCAAATCCGGACCGAGGTAGGGGAAGTTCTCGCTGTCGGGATCCCAATTAATGGCCCAGACCGCATTCTTACACTTGAAAGTATTGGTCAACGCCAGTCTCGCTCTCATAAAGCTGGATCCTGAGCCCTCAGCCGTGTATCGCGTACGGACGGCAACACCCGCGTCATAGCAAAGCGCTCCGATGGCCTGTCGTTCTTCTAACTTCGTGCTGCATCCGGGCTCAAGCACCATCAAGTCCCATTGGTACAGCCCGCCATTGCCGTCACCGCCACGCGTGGAAGCTGTTTGCTCTACGTCATCAACTTTAATCGTAAATTCATGCACACCTATCCCCATGCCTGGGTGCCGATGATAATGTATTAACTGGGCTATATTGGTGGCGACACAGCCGCAAGGATAGTTGTCGGGCGTGTAGTAGTTAAAGCAATTCCTGCCGCAGGTCTCAATCTGGCCCCATGTAGTTTCCAACAGTGGGGCCACGCGAACATCGGAGATTGAGGTCACGCTCATTAAGCCAAACCCACCTGCGGGAGTCTCTGCAAGGCTGATAAAATCTCTCCACTTGCTCTGGGTCTCGGTAACTGCTGTCTTTGCGTGCATCCCCAGTGGGCTGAAGGTGTTGCGGACCGCCGCGATTCGCCCGTTGAGGTCGTTGGTTACTAATGCCCCTAACGGATTATCAAGTGAGGGGTCATAGATGCCATCATCAGCAAAACCGATAATAGGCTCAACTAAGTCGTCCGCCGAGACAATCACAAATCCGGACGACTGGATTCCTGCAAAGGCCGGTCCCTGCAAATAGACGATGTAGTAAACCGGCTGGCCATTGGCATCGGTGAAGGTCTCGACGTTCATTACCTCTCGGCCCAGCGCCGTGTCGAGCGGTCGGGGATTGGCCTTGAGCCAGCCTGTTACTACCATTTCCGCTTCGTATGCCGTTGTCGGCCGTGCCCATAAGCTGCTGCAACACAATTGCAACACAACCAGGACAGTCGTAAGAACGATGCTCTTGCGTTTCATCTTCTTTTCCTTTCAAAGTTTGTCCTTGCCCCACATCAAGACTTCGGCGAACTCGATCAAGCTGTGCTTGATAAAGTCTGGCAGAGAACTATTAATATTTTCACGCCGCATACTGTGCGCGGCTTTAGCCGCTTACTTATTTTTAAGAAAATTCCACTAATTGAACGCCATTTGGACTTCTCCTCCAAGGAGCTTATTGAATGCGAGTATCAGAAGCCGCTATCGTTATTATGCACAAAATCAGCGTATTTTACAACCTGTGGAAACTACGTGTTTTTATGTGTCTACCCCCATTTTTAGCGTTAAAACTTGGGTGCTCAAAAAAAAATTTTTTATCGATAGGTAGTTATGACCATATCATACACTTTAACGCCTCCAAGACCCTCTCTTCTTAAATCGCGAGCCACGTCTAAGATCTGCTAAGGGGGAGAGCCCTTTGCCTATTCACCACTGACCAAATTAATTACCTACCATTTTGCGAGAACCGAGTATCGGGCATCGGGTTTCGCCAGAAAACTTATCTTTTCACAAACAAACTGCCCGGCAGTTGTTTTATGAGGCCCTTCAGCCGCAGCGATATCAACGCTGCATTAACACTGCCGGCGGTCAATTCTGTATCCGCGATTATTTGCTCTATGTGCAGCGGCTCTTTGTTTAAGCAGTCATAAGTCTTTCTTTCATCGCCGCTGAGCTTCAAATTACTTGCATCAAACAATGACCTCTCCATACTTTCAGACGCCTTTGTTGCCGCTGCACTGACGTGGTCTTGCAATTGTTCGCCGATATAGCCGAGCGTCTCGGTCACATCTGCGACGGATTCTATCAGCTTCGCCCCCTGTTTTATCAACTGATGTGCACCTTTGCTCAACGGCGAATCAATTTTCCCCGGCACCGCCATCACCTCCCGGTTATACTCCAGCGCAGCTCTGGCGGTAATCAATGCCCCGGAATTCAGACCAGCCTCGACAACAATTGTCCCTAATGACAGTCCCGCTATTATTCTGTTGCGGGGCGGGAAGTTCTCCGAGAAAGGCTCGTAACGCAGCGGCAACTCGCTAATGCAGGCACCGGATTCGGCTATAAGCTCGAATAGCTTCTTATTTTCCGGCGGAAAGATATTTGCCAGGCCGCAGCCCTGCACCGCAATTGTTCGTCCGCCGGCTGATAACGCGCCCTGATGTGCAGCGGTATCTATCCCGCGGGCCATTCCGGAGCAAATAGTAAAGCCGGCTGAACTTAAAAAATGAGCAAATCGGGAAGATTGCTCCTGGCCGTACAAACTACAACGCCGGGAACCAACTATCGAAATGCACAGATTGTCTTGCCGCGTCAAGTTCCCTTTTATGTAAAGAACAGGCGGAGGGTCGTAAATCTGCTTCAATACCGGCGGATAGCGCTCATCGTCAAGACTGATTATCCAGACGCCGAGCTTCTGGGCCAGCTCCAGCTCAGAGGCAGCATCGAATTTGGCACGCGTTGTGGCGATTCGTTCGGCAATTTTGAGACCCACCCCATCAATTTTAGCCAGTTCACTGACCGAAGCGCCTAATGCCCGGTCCACCGAGCCGAAATGTTTTATAAATTTTGTAAAAGTGCTTGGGCCGACACGGTCAGCTCTAATTAACTTGAGCCATTTTTCAATATCAACGGAATTGGGCTGTGGTTTTGCCATTGTTTAGCTTCTCGGCAGGCAGAAATTATAAAGGCACGGATACCCGCCCATTCGGCTGCGCTCGGGACAAGCTCTACGCGGCCATAAGCTTCACGGATTCGCATTTAATCACAAAGAGCACGAGGGCACAACGAAAAATTGGCCCCTGATGTCTGGATTTAGCCCAACGATAAGGCATTCTTTAAAAAACGCCAATATTTTCCTTGAAGTGAAGGCCGCTAATCTGGTATAAATAAGATAGGTGAATTCTGTTCCTGCGTAGTTGGTATGCGTGGATTTTGGGCTTCAACAGGCAAAGTTTGTGCCCGCGGAGGCGGGTATCTTGTAATTTTTAGGTAAATTAGCTGAAAAATTGTTAGACGCAGCGCAGAGCTGGAGTTGCTGATTTATCTTAAGGACGCGCAGCAGAGAAACGGAAAACCGTCGCAATTGTGTGCTTTACGCCTAAGATTTTTATGTCTCAATTAACTGCCCATATTGGGCTTTTACTCGTCCGGCGAAGCCCGGCCGGAATTGGAAAGGAAGGAGGCAAAATCAAGTCATAAAAGAAATTGTCCTGGGCAAATACGAAATTTACTAAAGGTGGAAGTTTTTATCCGTCGTTTGGTTAAGGACGACGCGTATCTTGGTATATAGCCAAAGTCTAATATTTTAACTCTTTTTGAAGGAGGAATATTATGTGCAGGAAATTGATTTATCTTTTTTCTATTGTTTTGTTGCTTGGTCTGGCCGGTAATGTCTCAGGCCAGATCGCCACCAACCCCATCCCGCCTAATGGTGGTGAAATTGACACGAACTGGGTAGCTCTTGGTTGGGTAGCTGGAGCTGGTGCAGTCTCGCACAATCTGTACCTCGGCGACAATTTTGCTGATGTAGATGACGGCACCGGCGGTACGGACAGAGGCAACCAGGCCACAGAGACCGCTCTCGCCGGCTTTCCTGGCACTCCTTATCCCGAAGGTCTTGTTCCGGGCACGACTTACTACTGGCGGGTCGATGAGGTTCTGGCCGACGGCACGGTAATCAAAGGCCTGGTCTGGAGCTTCACGTTCATCGGCCCAACTGCTCGTAATCCCAGCCCGATCGACGGCGGCAGATTCATCAACCTCGATGCCCAACTTAGCTGGAGCCCTGGTGCCGGGGCGATTATGCACTATGTGTACTTTGGTGATAATCTTGCCGATGTGGATGCCGGCACCGGAGGTACGGACAAAGGCGTCGCGATGACTACGACCTTTGATCCGGGGGCCCTTACATCTGGCACAACTTACTACTGGCGGATCGACCAGTTTGACGGCATCATCACGCACAAAGGCGATATCTGGAGCTTTAGAACAAAACCGGTTTTCGCCGTCCTTGACCCCAATCTTGTCGGTTGGTGGAAGCTTGATGATGAGGGTACCGGTACCATAATCGACTATTCCGGCAATAACCGTGATGGTTCGATACACGGTGACCCCCAATTTGTGCCGGGGCCTGACGGCGATGCTCTGGAGTTCGACGGCGATGACTACGTCCTCATAGACGGCTACAAGGGTGTTGTCGGCGATGGGACTAACACACCCGCCTGGAGCGTAACTGCGTGGGTTAGGTGCACTGCCGCCGCAGCCGGTGAAATTGTGGGCTGGGGCAGCACCGGGGGTGGTAATAGAATGGAATTCCGCGTCAACGCCAGCAGGCTCCGCGCAGAAGGCGGCGGCGGCAATACCCAGAGTGATACCAATATGAACGATGGCGAATGGCACCATTGCGCGGTGACCGTAGCGCCCAACTCCGTCTACAGTTCCGGCATAAACTTGTACTTAGATGGCCAGCTCGACACGAGGTCAAATTCTGACCCTGATCCTTGGCATCCGATCGCCAACTTCGATGTCATATTCGGCCAGCGTTACAATCAAAGCAACGCCAGGTGGTTCACCGGCGCGATTGATGATGTCCGCATCTACGACAAGGAACTGACGCTCGAAGACGTTGGCAGGGCTATGATGGGTGACCCCAGACTCGCTTGGGCACCGATCCCCGCTGATCAGTCCGAACCGTTCATCGAGGACGCCATCCTTAGCTGGACGCCGGGCGATTCTGCAGCTCAGCACGATGTGTACCTCGGCATCAGTGAACTGGCCGTGCTCGATGCCGATGCATCTGATACGACCGGCGTATATCGAGGCCGGCAGGACGCCAACAGCTATACCCCTCCTGAAACCCTCGAATTCGGCGAGACTTACTACTGGCGGATCGATGAGATCGAGGCCGACGGCAAAACGATGTACACAGGACGGGTCCAGAGCTTTACGATAGCCGATTTCATTGTCGTCGATGATTTTGAGTCCTACAATGACCTTGACCCCACTGACCCCAACAGCAAGAGGATATTCCTGACGTGGGTAGATGGATTTGAGGACCCCACGAACGGTTCTGTCATTGGTTATGACGAAGCTCCTTTTGCCGAGACCGATACCGTTAACTCGGGCGAGCAGGCGATGCCCTATTTCTTCGACAACAGCGTCGGGAACTCAGAGGCAACCATGACGTTGACCTCGGTGCGTGATTGGACCAAACACGGTGTTAAAGCGCTGTCGTTGTGGTTCCAGGGTTATCCGATATCCGTCGGCAGCTTCATAGAAGAGCCGGCGGGCGTTTACACAGTTGCCGCCAGAAGCGCGGCGAATATATCGGGTGATTCCGATGAGTTCCACTTCGCCTTTCAGGAGCTCACCGGCGCGGGCTCGATTATAGCAAAGGTCGAGTGGGTCAACGATGCCGACGACAACGCCATGGCCGGTGTGATGATTCGCGATACGCTTGACCCGAATTCCGCGCACGCTTCGGTGCTGCTCGAAACAAATGACATCGCAGCCAACTGGGACCTTCGGTTCCGGCGTCGCCCGACCTCGGTCGAAGGCAGCACCACCACGACAATAGATGGAATCATGGCCCCGCAGTGGCTTAAAATAGAGCGCGACATGACCGGCATGGTTACGGGCTCTTATTCCGCTGACGGCGTTACATGGACGGACCTTGGTAGTGAGATCATAAACATGGGTACACCTATGTACGTAGGTTTCGCAGTGGCAAGCGAGAACGCTGGTGTCACGTGCGATGCCGAATTCTCCAACGTCCAGATCACCGGCGCCACCGGCCAGTGGGCCAACCAGGATATCGGCATACTCAGCAACGCTCCTGCGCCGATGTATGTGGCTGTAGCCAATAGCGGCGGCACACCTGCGGTCGTGTACTACGATGACCCCGATGATCCAACGCCAACGCAGATAGGTGCCTGGACGCAGTGGAATATCGACCTGAAAGCGTTCGCTGATCAGGGAGTGAACCTGACAAATGTCGACTCGATTTCTATCGGCTTCGGCGACAAGGCCAATCCACAGCCGGGCGGTTCAGGTAAGATGTATTTTGACGATATTCGGCTGTATCGGCCCAGATGTATGCTTGAACTGCTACAGCCCGCAGGTGATTTCAACGGTGATTGCCAGGTTGACGGTTTAGACCTTGAGGTAATGGCAGCCGACTGGCTCGAAGGTGATTCAGTCGTTTCGAACACAGCTCCCGACCCGGCTGGCTTGGTGGTATATTACACGTTTGACGGCAATGCAAGTGACAGTTCCGGCAACAATCACCACGGCATCGAAAAGGGCGGCCCAACCTATGTGGAGGGCAAGTTTGGCCAGGCAATTAGCCTCGACGGCTTCGACGACTATGTAGCCATTCCAGATGTAAACTACACCGGTACCGACTATCCGGAAGTAACTGTCTGTACCTGGATTCGCACGAGCGATGAGGAAGGGCAGATTCTTTCCTTTGACCGCAGTGAGAACTACCGTCTGGAGGTTGGCGGTCAGTACGCCGGAGGTCCCGGCCTGGTAGGTTGGCATCTGTATACAGGGGGCGTTCAGATTGATAGTAACCTGGATGTCAGCTTTCCTGACAACACCGGGCGCATCGATGACGGCCAGTGGCACCATGTCGCAGGAGTATTCAACAACGGCACGCTGATTATCTACATCGATGGTAATGCGAAGACACCATATTTCGGTGAAGCCACTTTTGGAAGGGGCAGATACACGCGCTACGGTTTCGTAGGAAGCGGCTCGGAGGCAAGTTACCCGCCGCCCTCCGGCAGAGCGAACGGAGCTTACATTGACGCCGATTTGGACGAGGTGTATATCTACCACCGTGCTCTGTCAGAAACTGAGATTAGGTACCTGGCTGACGATACTCCCGGCGATGGCGAGCTGCATGTTCCGGTGCCTTCTGTTGCTAATATCTCCAATGAAGAGCCGCCTCTGGCCAGGTCGGTTAACTTCAAGGACTTTGCTCTCCTTGCCGATGGTTGGCTTGATGTACAACTCTGGCCGGCGCAGTAACAGCGTTGTGATATAAGGCTGGTTAAATTCCCGCCCCGCACTACAATGCGGGGCGGGAATAACATAAGGATTTGCACCACTTGTATATACGTGCACCTGTCGCCTCGCGCAGGCACAGGTGTGGTTATGGGGGGCTTATACCGGCTGTTTCGGTATAGGCCCCGTTTGTTTTAATGAGCATTAAGGTCGAACATTCACCTTGAGCTACGAATCACGACTCACAGGATACTACGTGACGTCCCCTTCGCATTTTTTCTTGACGGCAGGGCGGCTAATTTGGTATGAATAGAGTTGGTCAGGCGTCTGCGTTTTGCTTTCACATTTTGTGGCGTCTTTCCAGCTTTTTGATAAACAAGAAGCTATCATGTGAGGCAGAGATATGCGGCTGTAAGATTGTGCCTCCGAATGGATGGCTTGACATCTGAGTTAACGGCCAGCCTTTGACTGAAGGAGGTAGTCTCAAGACGCAAAAATTACCCGGTCAGCAATAACGTGTTGCGAAGCTGGAAATTATTATTGGTTATTTTGTTTGAAGGAGGACTATTATGTGCAGAAATTTGACTTGTTTGGTTTCTTTTGTTTTAGTTCTGGGCCTGACTTTGACGAGCACAGCCGGTGCCGATCTTGTAGGTTACTGGCCTCTCGATGAAGGTACGGGCACCACTGTGGCCGATGCGTCGGGTAGAGGGCATAACGGATTCTTCGCTGAAGGTACTCCTGTATGGGTGGAAGGCAAGTTTGGCAAAGC
>CAYGBH010000023.1:0-20231 GCA_964348055.1 uncultured Pirellulales bacterium | reverse complement strand
TTTCCGATCCATCAAGGCCTGATTTCCCTGAGTACGGGTATCGGTTCTTTCAAACACCTGCTTTCTATACGGACACCGCAGGGGTAAGCCCGCAACATTATTTTATAACAAATCTAAAACCAAAAGTCAAGAGAATACCGATAAATTCGGCGATTAATTAAAGCCTTCAGCCTTTCTCTATTTACTGGTTTTCGGCTTTTGGGCCATTTTTTCTAAAACCAAATTTGGAATTAAAATCAAAATGGCCGCACTTTACGTTTACGACCAACCGATATACATACTCAGCCCACGGTTTTACCAGGGGAGGGTTCTTTTTCATCAACTCCGCCATCCTGCTTTTTCTACATTGGGCTCTTTTGGGATAAAGTTGGTGGATATTATGGTGTCTTTCTTATAACCTTTTTGGTCTTAGCGCCCTATACCAGCGGTATATCCTGATAACATTGTAAAAGTCTCTTTGGGCTTATTATAAATCAAAAAAAATGTCAAATAACACTATCCGTGCTTACGAAGACCAAACACGCATTTTGCTAAGTAAAGCCAACCTCGAACACGCTACCAAGTGAAGCTCTGCAATGACTCTACTATGTCCAAGTGCCGCTTATCAAAAGCGCCGCCGACCACCTCCACCTCGTCCGCCGCCGCGTCCGCCGCGCCCACCGCCGCCTCCGCCTCTACGGCCTTCGGTGCGAGGGCGAGCCTCGCTAACATTAATACTCCGTCCCGACAAAAACTTGCCGTTCATCTCGTCGATCGCCTTTTGGGCTTCATCCTTAGATGGCATTTGCACAAACCCGAATCCTCTTGATTCACCACTGAATTTGTCCTTTATAAGATTAATGGATTCGACCTGGCCGAGAGCTTCAAAAGCCTGACGCAAATCCTCCTCGGTCACATCACGTGACAAATTGCCCACATAGATATTCATTTTGATTACCTTTTCTAAAAACGTAACTTTAAGAATTTATGCTGGAATCCCAGCTACCATCAATCACCACACTAACGCGGTTTTGCCCTCAAGGCAACAACAAATCCACAGTATCACAGATATTTTCTACTTTGTCAAAGAATTTATTTTTTCTCACCTCCATCTCCTGCCACTTATTATCTTCGCAAGAGTCCCGGCTTTCCGTCACGCAACATGAATTACACAGTTCGCAGTTCTGCTCCGACGGACTCGGCCAGGGTTTCTACAATATCGGCTTGGAAATGGTCAACGGTCTCATGGGTCAATGTGCCGTCCTCATCCCTGAACCGCAAGGAAAGCGTAATGCTCTTTTTGCCGGAGCCGATGCCCTTGCCACGATATATCCCAACAAATTGAATATCTTCCAGTTCATCGGTGGCCTTGTTTTTAACCGCCTCAATAACATCAGCCCAGCGAATATTTTCGCCCAAAATAATTGAAAGGTCGCGCTCGATTGCAGGGAATCTTGGGAGCGGCTTGACTTTTATAGCGGCACTTTGCAGAGCCAAAAGCGCCTGAAATTCCATCTCTGCAGCGCAAGGCCAGAGGTCTTTGAAGTCAAATTTTTGTTTTAACACCTGCGAAACAATCCCCGCAGTACCGATTACCTTACCATTTACCACGATCTGAGAACCGCTTTGCGCCCAGAGAAGCTCGGCAGGCGTGAAATCCATTTGGGCATCTCTATCAATACTTTCTATCAGCCCTTCAATTACGCCACGCAGGTCTCTGAAATCACTGTCACAAACCAATGCGAGCTTTGCTTCTTCGATTGGTAGGCTGGCCTCTTCGCCGGTCGGCACAAAGGTATCAGCAATCTCAAATATTCTGCAAGGTAAGTTCTTGGCATTAAGATTTGTCTTCAGAACACCGAGCAGAGAACCTATAAGCGTTTGACGAAGCAGATTTGCACTTTTCCTCGACGCATCTTTCACGGCCAAATGCTGCGTAACACCGCCCTGTGTAAAAAGCCCCGCAACGGAACTGTCAACGAAACCTACACTAATCGTTTCGTAAAAGCCACAGCCGTTGAGATACGTCCCAATCGACTCAGCCAGCTTCTGACGAGCATCGACAGGCACTACTTCGATTCTTATTTTCTGTTCCGTGGGTATCTCATTGTAGCCGTGCACACGTGCGACTTCCTCGATTAAGTCAACCTCCCGGTAGATGTCACTGCGCCACGAAGGCACCGAGCAAATTACGCAATCAGCCTTGCTCTGCGGCTTGAAACTTAAGGCTGAGAGAATTCTAACCACTTCTTCGCAAGGGACCTCGATACCAAGCAGCTTGTTCAAACGCGACGGCCGCAATGATACTTGCTTCTGCGTCGGCTTCTTAGGATAAATGTCAACCACACCTCTGGCTACTTTGCCGCCAGCGGCCTGAGTTATCAATTGTGCAGTGCGCTTGGAGGCCCAGTCCACCATCTCAATATCAACGGTGCGTTCGAATCGAAAAGCAGCTTCCGAAGGCAGAGCAAGCCTGCGAGAGGTCGTACGGACACTAATAGGGTCAAAGTAGGCATCCTCCAGAAGAATTGTCTCTGTCGTTTCACTGACTTCGGTATCGGCACCACCCATAACGCCGGCTATGGCCACAGGGCCGCTCGGGTCGGTAATAATCAGCATATCAGTACTGAGATCGCACGTTGTGCCATCGATACTGATTAGACGTTCACCGGCAACAGCTTTTCTGACTATTATTTTGCCCTGGGCAATTTTGGCATAATCGAAGGCGTGCGGCGGCTGGCCTGTTTCCATCATCGCGTAGTTGGTTGCATCAACCACATTATTAACACTCCGCAGCCCCACAGCCTCAAGTCGCTTCTTGAGCCAATCCGGCGACGGCCTCACTCTGACGCCTTCAATAATCCGAGCGGTATATCGGCCGCACAAATCCGGCTCACTTATTTCAACGCTGGCCAATTCCCTGACGTCTTTGTCAGATTCATCCAGGTCAACTGCGGGTATTTTCAATTCTTTCCCCGTTGCAGCAGCCAGCTCCCGTGCGATACCCAGTAAGCTTAGGCAATCGCCGCGGTTGCTGGTTACCTCAACATCAATTACGACATCGTCACCGAGATATTCTATCCCTTCGCAAGGAAACCCTAAATCACTCAAAACCTCAGCAATTTGGTCGGCGCCAAGTCCTGTTTCGATATAATCGGTCAGCCAATTCAGCGAAATTTTCATAACGAAAACACCATTACAAGATAGCCACTAAGGAACAAAGGATATTCATTCAGACAATCAAGGATCCAACATCGAGAGCCGATTATCAAGATTCGACAATAACTTAACTCCCACCAATACCGCTGTCAATGATTTTGATTCTCCATTTTAGGCTCACTTGCCTCATATAACGGCGGCAAAATGCATGTCGTCTGTAGCGAGAAGTCAGGCTAAAAACGGTTGAGCTAAGTGCTATATGACAGGGGCCCCCCAAGGCGGGAACCCAATGTCAGGCTCTGTTTTTAGCGGTCAGGAAATCAACTGCCTTTTTAATGTTCTCAGCCGTTGAGATTAAGAACAGTTCATCGCCTTCATTGATGACCTGTTTGCCTCTGGGAATCGAGAATTCCTCTCTTTCCTGATTATATACTGCAATGAAAACACACTGGGAGGGAAACTTACGACCTTCTACAATATCCTCAACGCTCTTTCCGGCGACTTTCGCTCCCTCAGGCACAGTAACTATGAAGATATCCGCCTTGCCGCCACCTATGGTCGTTATTCTCCGCACCTCAGGGTTCTCGATATCCATCATCATCTGGCTGACCATCAGGTCGGTTACACGAACAATCGTGCTTGCGCCCGCAACCATATAAGCGTTTTTATAAGCCGGGTCCCTCATCCTGACGATAATTTGGGACACATCGAAACTCTTAGCCAATATTGCGCAAGCGAGGTTACTCGCATCGCTGCCCGTTGCAGCAACTACAATATCGGCCTTTCTAACGCCAGCGTCATTCAAAGCTTCAATGCTCGTGACGTTCCCATTGACAGCAACAACCCCGGTTTCCGCATACAGCCTGTCGCAGACCTCTTTATTCTGGTCGATCAATACCACATCATGTTTGTTATCCAGTAATCTACGAACAAGCCCACCACCAATCATTCCGCCGCCAGCGACCACAATATACATTTTTTATTACCTCCAAAATTCGTCGCTCGTCTCTTGTGACCCGTCGCTCGAAATATATCCGACCCTTGCCAATCACAAGACAGAAGCGACGGCTTTCCTATTTCCAAGCCTTTCTGGAAAACAGGAGCAATACCGGTAATATCTCCAGCCTTCCAGCCAGCATGCCGAAGATATACGTCAGTTTCACAACAGGGTGAATGTTTATCATATCCTCACCCGAGATATAACAGGGGCCGATATTGCCCAGAGCAGAAAACATCCCCGAAAATGACTCCAGGGCCCCTTGATTCGAAAAAAGAGCAGTAATCGCACCGCCAACAAGTAAAAACGCCATCCAGGTAAAAAATAAAGCAGCTACCCGATGCACCTCGTCTTCAGGCACCACTCTCCTGTCAATAATCAGCCCTGTGGATGCTCTACCGGAGATTCTCAGCTTGAAAAGTTCCCTGAACATCAACCGGTTAAGTATGGCGACGCGCAAAACCTTAAAGCCGCCCCCAGTTGACCCGACACAGCCGCCGATAACCATCATAACCAGGAACAATTGTTTAGCCGCGGCACCAAAGAAATCAGAGCCGATATTCTCCGTCGCGTAACCGGTTGTGGTCAGGATTGACATTACCTGGAATATGCTATACCGCAATGTTCGCTCACATTCGCCGAGGTCGGGAGCAGTGCCATGCGTGATGAGAGCACCCAGAGCACCAGTCCTGTAGAAACGCTCAATTACGATGATAATAGTAAAAGCCAATAGAAGTCGCCACCAGTATCGAATCTCGATGTTGTCCCACAGGGCCTTAAAGTCCTTCGTCAAGACACGGTAATGAATCAGAAAGTTGATTCCGCCTAACATCATCAGGAACGTGAGGGTATATTCTATCAGCCTGTAATTGTGATGCCCTGTTAGGCGGTAGAATTCAATGCTGCTGTCATGAGGCGAAAAGCCGCCGGTGGACAAAGCGGTCAAGGCATGGCAGACGGCATCGAAAATCGGCATCCCTTCAATAGCAAGAATTACCACAGCCAACAGTGTAAACATCGCATATATCGCCCAGAGTATTCTGAGGGTATTGAACAATCCTGGCGCAGGCCTGCCGGACGAAATCTTATGGCTCTCGGCTCCGAAGATATGATGAGCTCCGCTGACCTGAAAGGTTACTGCCAGGAAAAACGAAAGTATTCCTATGCCGCCCAGCCACTGTGTAAGCGCCCGCCAGAAGAGGATACTCCTGGGCATAGCATTCAGCCCGGAAAAAACCGTGATACCGGTGGTAGTAAAACCGCTCATGGCTTCAAAGTAGGCATTGAGGTAGTTTGTTGAAGGAATTGCAATTACGAAGGGTAAAGCTCCCAACGCTGAAACAGAAAGCCAGCCGATAGCACACATAAGCATACAACCGGTCGTATCAAGCTTTTTCGGCTTAAACTTTATGCGCAAAATCAATCCGAACGAGTATGAGATTAGAGCCGTAGCGATAAAAGCGCTTACCGTAACCCAGCCGTCGCCCATTTGGCCCCAGTAGATGAAAGCCACCACCAGCGGCAGCAAAAGAAGCAAGCCCAATATTTCCAGCAGATTCCCAACAAAATGGAATATACAATCGATTCGTCGAAATCCATTTCCCATTCGCAACTCCACTATTTATCGATGCTGCTGCCAGCGTGGTTTCCAGATGATAACATCAGTGGATTTTTTTGCAAGCTATTTGCACGGCCGTATATTTTAAGGCCGATTTGAAAATCTCCCCTGTCCACATTATCGTTTTCCGCCCCTTAACACAACAAGCACAAAACATTTTGAATACCCAACTTTGGGCTTTTGTCTATTCGCCTTTTCCTTATAATATGGGTGTCAACGAATTTAGGGGTATCAGTTATGAGAAAGCAGAATCTACCAGCTCCGATGGTTATTAGTCTAATTGCCGCTGTGATCTTAGGCGGCTGTGTCGAACGCAAGCTAACAATCAACACCGAGCCGCAGGGGGCATTGGTTATGCTTAATGACGAGGAAATAGGCGAGTCTCCTGTCACGGTCAATTTCAACTGGTACGGAGATTATTGGGTCAGGATAAGGAAGGAAGGCTACGAGACCCTTGATACCCACCGCGAGTTGAAAGGGCCGTGGTATGATGACTTTCCGTTTGATTTCTTCGCCCAGCTAATAAGTCCAAAGAGAATCGTCGATTCCTACGAATGGACTTTTGAGCTTGAACCCAAAAAGCAAATAAGCCGGGAAGAGTTAATCCAGAATGCCGAAGAACTCAAAAAACAAGTTGAGTAAGTTTTAGCGTCCAGGCTAAGCAACAAAAACGTTGGGCTTTGCATCGGTGGTGTTTTGGTTTGACGGGAAGCAAAATTCTGGACACTTCATGTTGCAAAAAAGGGAAAAAATAGGTCACAACCACCCATTTTCTAAAGATTTTCTCGGTACCAGGCTATAGCTAACTCAAGGCCTTGCTTAAATGGCACCGTTGGTTTGAAGCCGATCAGGTTTTTAGCAGCGGTGATGTCGGCGAGGGAGTGTCTCACGTCGCCGGGTCGGGGGTCGGTGTAAATCGGCTTAATATTCTTGCCGAGCAACTCGTTAATCAGAGCAACAATCTCATTGACCGTTACGGCCTGGCCGCAGGCGATATTTATGACCTCGCCTTTAGTCTGTTTGGCCCTTGCGGCCAGCAGATTGGCCCCAACAACGTTGTCAATATACGTAAAATCGCGGCTCTGCTCGCCGTCGCCAAAAATCGTCGGCGGTTTATCCTTTAAGATAGCTGTAACAAAAGCCGGGATGGCGGCGGCGTATTGACTCGTGGGGTCCTGATACGGGCCGAAGACGTTAAAGTACCGCAGTGAAATAGTCTCAAGGCCAAAGACCTCATAGAAAACTTTAGCATAATATTCGCCAACGAGCTTTCCCACCGCATAAGGCGAAAGGGGCATAGGCGGCATCGTCTCAGTCTTTGGCAAAGTCGGCGTATCGCCGTAAACAGAGGAGCTTGACGCATAGATAAAGCGCTTTATGCCGGCATTGCGAGCAGCCAAAAGAAGTGTGAAAGTGGCATCGACACAGTGTTTGTGTGTGGCGGCGGGGTCATCAACACTGCGCGGCACCGAGGGCAAAGCGCCCTGGTGCAAAACAAAATTAATACCCTTCATAGCCGAATGGGCGACCTCCGCATCGCCCATATCGGCTTCAATAAACTCAATTTTGTCTAAAATACCGGCAAGATTACTCTTTTTGCCCGTAAGCAGATTGTCAATGACTCTCACAAAGCAGCCCTGCGAAACGAGTTTCTTACAGATATTCGAACCGATAAAGCCGGCTCCGCCGGTGACTAAAAATTTCTGCATCAAGCTCCCTCTAACAAAGAAAGTTAGTCTACAAAAGGTTTGCCATTTCGCGAATCATCGCCCCGCCGTGAGGCTTCCTCTGAAAGGAGTCTCTAAGACTGCGGGCAGCGAAAGCGGCAATGGAAACTAGGTTTTAATATCCATATTGTCAACCCCCGTGCTTTCTTGCGAAAGCAAGAACGGGGGCCGTTATCTTTCATTGCCTGTGTCAGGTCTACTTAGGCCTGGGCGCGAGCAAGTTTTCTGGCCTTCTTCTGATATCTCCGGTACGACTTGAATTGCTCATGGAAATAGCCGCCCTTCATAGCCCTTACGGCAAAGAGCACACAGCCGACTATTTTGGCATTTACTTCTTTGAATTCTCGAATAGTTCTCTGAGCAGCGCCTCTTCTTGTGACGGCAGCGTTGAATACCAAAATTGTTGCATCAACGACACCGGCCAGCACCTTGGCATCACTCACCAGCAGCACAGGCGGCCCATCAACTATAATGTAATCGTAGTTCTTGCGCTGCTCTTTGAGTAGTTTTTCCATCCGCGGACTGCCGAGCAGCTCCGCCGGATTAGCAGGCAACGGCCCGGAATAGATTACATCAAGGCCCTCTATACCACTGGACCTTACAGCTTCCTTGGCACCGCACTGGTCCATCAGAAAATTGCTCAATCCAAAATCAAATTGCTCGGCTTTCGGGTCTTTGGCTTCCACCTTTGGAAACAGTGTATGCAAATTCGGCCGCCTGAAATTAGCATCTATCAGCAGCACTTTTTTATCCGTGGCAACAAAGGTTTCTGCAAGATTAACCGCCACGGAAGTCTTTCCGTCGCCCGCCGAGCCGCTACTAACAAGCAAAGTCTTCAAAGACTCCGCAGCGCCGGAGAGCTTTAAGTTTGTCCGACATCGCCTGTAGGACTCGCTTATAACAGAGTACGGTGCCTGACGAACAGCATGACAAAGCTCAATACCGCGAACCTGATTATCTTCAGATTCATCGGGGATAACACCCAAAAGCGGAATGTGCAGAAATCTGGCAACGTCGCTCGGCGTACGCACCAAATCATTAGCCAACTCAATAAGCAAGGCAAGGCCTACGCCAAGCATCAAGCCCAATATCGTCCCGCCGGGGAACCAAAAGTACCACTGGTGAGAGAGCACCATTTCCAGTGGTACCGGAGCATATGTAACAATCTGCACTTTAGGTGTCTCCGGGTCTTCGGCTATTATCTTCAATTTCCCAATCTGCTCTTTGATTGAGTCAAGCATTGCTATTCTTTCGTCTCTTATCTTTATCCTCTGTTCATACTGCACGCGGGCTAAATCAAGCTCTCTTTTTTTTGCCTCCGCCTCCTGCCTGAGTTTTTCCAACTGTTCGAACCTTTCCTGCAACACGAGCAAGCCATCCCGTGCATTTTCGAGATTCGCCCGCCGGGTCTGCTCGGCGATCTCGGTCTTCCTGAGTTCTCTTTTTCTTCTGATTTCGCCTATCAGCTCTCGAGTTTGACGCACATCTCTGTGATTTTCACCAAACTTTGTGAGCCTGCCGGAGAGGTTGGCCTCCTGAAAGGCAAGCTGCTGAGCAAGTGTAAGCATAACGGGGTCTCTTTCTATCGCAAATTCAATCTGCTCAGTAACAGGACCTGTCGCCAATTGCTCGAGATTTTTTATATCAGCTGCAAGCTGCCTTATTGCCAGATCAAGCTCGTTTTTCTGAAGTTCCAGACTATTCAACCTTAGTGTGATTGTATGCTGGAAATAACGCCCAGTAGGCAGGTCAAGATCGGTTATGCCAGATACCTTACGTACATCGTCCAGCGCCCTTTCGGTTGCACGCAACTCTCCTTCAACTTGGCTTCGCTGCTCTTCAAGCCTTGCCAGTCTATCAGTTACCTCTGCTCTTTCTGTACTGCCTCGCTGAGCAAGAAACAAATCGAGCATTTCATTGACTATATCCTTTGCCTCTACGGCGTCACGGCAGGTCATCGATATCTCAACAAACTCACCATCTCTGGGCGTGTAAGCACCAAAATGTCTGTTCAAATCCTTAAAGGCTTTTCTGATACTCCCTCCTTGGCGCCTAAACCAGTCGGTTTGTTTAATTTTGTCTCTTTCCAACAAGTCTTGCAAAGTACGCTGGTGTTTTATAAGGCCAACTATTGACATACGATGACCGTACAGGATGTCCTTTTGCAGCTGAATGCCGCCGATGGTCATAGGGTCTGTTTCTACCGGGGGCAGGACTTTAATATAGGTTTTGGCGGTATATCTTGGATAATATTTCCGTATAAGATGCCACCCTGCCCCGCCGATTGCCAAACCCAATATAGTCAGAGCAGCTATTAGAAATATATGCCGACGCAGTATTCCAAGAGCCTCCTTTGGTGTCAACGCAGCGGCCGCCGGGGGCCTCGGCCCAACCAGCCCTGCCATCCTGTTCGAAGCTCTTGGGCTTTCTTCTACCATTTCAGTCTTTACTCAGGATTAACCAATAAAGCAAACATCCTGTTACGCATAAAGGTATCACGGCGAAACACGGGCAATAGCCTCGTTTATTCGCTGCTTAGTCTTCTGTGACAACGTATTGGCTCCCACTTCCAACGCCTTTTTATAAGCAGCAAGTGCCTCATCTTTTGCTCCGAGGTCTTCCTTTATCATCCCTAAATGCTCGTATGCCCCTGCTGGTACGGGCGTTTCATCCTGCTTATATTGTTGGAAGGCAGCTACCAAAAATTCAACAGCTTGTGAGCTTTTATCGTTTTTACACAACAAATAAGCGTAAGTATCCAAGACGGCCGGGTCATTCGGCCTTGCGTCAAGTGCCCGCTTGACGTATTGAAGAGCCTCCGGGAGTCGTTCATTACTCTCAGCAAGCATATACGCCAAATTATTCAAAACACTGATATTATTCGGCATTTTAGCTAACAGACTTTCGTAATCTGTAATAGCCCTCTTAAGATATTCTTTATCGGAAGTTCTATCATAAGCCACAGTTAAAATCTCTGCTTTTTTCCCCGTGTAACTACCTCTGGCCGGACTATCCGGGTCGGTCAATTCGATGCATTTGTCAATATAATCTAAAGCCTTGTCGTATTGGGCATTAATCTTCGCCAAATTAAACATAGCAAAATTGGCAGCAACTGAATCAGGGTTGGTTCTGAGTCTTTCCTCGCAATACTTCGAAACTTCATCACTTCCAAGCGTCAAGTACATTCTCAGCAGAACCTCAGAGGCAAGCGCCTCATTTGTCCCCGCCTTGTCAACAGCTTCTCGGAAATATTCCGCAGCGGTTATTTCATCGCCGAGCTTCCACTTCGCTTGCCCCATCCGCAAATGCGCTATGGAGCCCAAAACGCTGTCTTTATATTTTACGCCCTCTTCGAAAAGCTTGTCCAACTTCTGAGGGTCCCAATGTTTTGTGTTTGGTGCCCCAGCCCCCATGAGAAGTGCCTTCAAATATCCATCGAACGCTGTTACGTATAGCACATCTTGCATTCTATCCTTTTCGTCCTGCTCGATGAGCGCTTGACGTCTGGCCAGACAGGCTTTCTTATACAACTGCTCGGCCCTGTCGAATTCTTCAGTGCTAATGGCAAATGCAGCCGCTTGATTAAGCCACCGTACACTGTCGGGAAATTTCTCAAGAGTCTCTTCGTAAAATCTCTTTAAAGCTTCCTTTCTGCCGAGCCGCAAGTAAACCAGTTCAAGCAACGACCTGGCCTCCAGGGAAGCTCCAGGCTCGTCAATCGTAATCCTAAGTTCTGTTATGGCATCCTCATATCGGCCTGCCTGCATATAAGCCTTGGCCAGAGAAATCCGAGTGACAGGCTCATCTGATAATGATTTGCTTTTCTTAAGATCGTTGATTGCCTTATCATAATCTGCCAGGAAGAAATTTATTTCTCCTCTTAACCGCCAAGCCGTTGAACTGTTCTGATTGCTCTGTAGATTTCGATTTGTCAGCTCCAATGCCTTTTTCAATTGCCCCTGCCTCATTGCCAGCCATGCCTCAAGCAGCAGTATTTCGGGCTCATTCGGATGCTTTTCTTTAAAGCTTTGCAATTTGTATTCAGCTTCCTTGACAAGGCCAACCTTAAGAAAAAACTGAATTTGAGCAAGCCTGTTGCCTACCGTGTCCTGGAGCGATATAAGTTCTTCGGAATATTTTTTTACTGCTTCTCTGTCAGCAGTTCTTTCAGCAATAAGCAACAGTCCCTGAATTACATTGCTGTCTTTTGCCTCGCTTTTATACAACTTCTCCAAAATTCTCTTGGCATCCTCGTACCGACCACGCTGAAAATGATGGCTCCAAAGCAATTTTTCGTCTCCCGATTCGGCCAGCAATTCCGTAGCCTTTTCATCCAGACCCCTTGCCCGAAAGTATTCCGCATAAAAATAGAGCATTCCCCTGTCGTTCGGGTCCATTCTCCTGGCCTGCTCGAAAGCTGAACCGGCAATTTCGAACAACTTCTCCTTGCGTACCGGATCGGTTTCCTTAACAGCCGTTTTCGTTGCCAGTTGTCCGAGCAGAATAGCATTCTCTATAGTGGGGGCGATTTGTTGCAGGTCCTGCCGAATCTCCACCGCTTTTAACGGGTGCGTCGGCGTTATATATTCAGCGTATGAGCGAAGTAAATCCATGTCATTGCGATTCAGCCCCATTGCTCTTTCCAAAGCGGTCTTGGTTTCAATCACTTGGTCGGAGGAGACATTATCGCCAAGCTTTCGGTCGCGATTGTACAATACGTTCGCCGCTACTTTTGCAATAGTTCCATCCAGAGGATTCAAAGATGTCGCTTTGCGAATGTCTTCCATAGACGCATGCTCATTTCCAAGAGCAGCATTGATATTACTTCTGAGCATATAAGCATATGAAAATACAGGTCTTTGTTTCAAACATTCATCGATTTTCGCCAATGCGTCTTTGAATTCGCCTTTGGCCACAGCGAGGCGGGCCACAAAAAACCGGCCTTGGGAATTATCAAGATCTTCAAGCCGAACTGTCTCTGTGATTTGCTCTGCCAGCTCCCAGTCTTTCGTCGCAAGCGCTATATCAAAAAGATGATTCGCAGCAAAGCGTCGAAAATTCGCTTGTTCCGTCTGGTAATAAGCGGGCTTGTCAACAACACCCTCTTGGGAAGGTGTTATTTTAAGGACATTTTTGAATTCTTCAGCCGCCTTCTCCAGTTCGTTATTCCTCCGATAAGACATTCCGAGCTCCGCCGCCCGGCGAACCGGCTCTGCAATACCCAATAGAACCTGCTCTTCTATTTCCCTATACCTTTCTTGCGAAACATCCTCGGGTCTGGGCTCAGAAAGTATCTGTTTGTAAATCAGAGCTGTAGTATTATCCGGAAAATGTTCCAGAAACTGATTGACTAAATTCTCGGCCTTACTGATCTGGCCCAACATTATGTTATTTCTACAAACACTAACGACAGAAGCCTCTTCCACAGAATTTGGCTCTATCAGCAGTAGCTTCTCCAGCAGCCTGGCTTCAAGCTGCCTGTAACTTTCCGCTTCATCAATCATTGACTGCCGCTCAGCCGATTCGGCAGTCCGTTCTTCTCGAGGCTCGGCATCCTGGAAAATATCGCCCCGCTTTTCTTCCAACTGCCTTCGCCATATTTCCATTCCAAGTTGCCGAATTCTGGCCTTTGTCAGCACCAGGCTGAGTTTAATTGTATCGGGATCGTCCTTAGGTCTGTTTGCCAATGCCTCCGCAGCCGCTTCAAAGCCCGTCTTGGCCAATCCTTCTTCAATCTCCTCCGTGCCAATAGCGATATAAGCCCTGATACGAAGCTCTTGGCTTCTTCGGTTTGTACCGAAATACTCTTCAAACCGATTTATCCACTCTAAGGCATCTCGCCGCCGATTGAGCCTCAAAGCAACCTCAACATAATCCAAAAGTGCCTCAGGCTTGGTTTCACCAATACCAGCACATATCGCACTTATCAGAAATTCATTGACCGCCCCAACTTCAGCAGTATTCTTAAAAATCTTCGCAAGAGTGTAAGAAAGCTGCGCAAAATCCGGGTCTGGTGGCCAAGGTGGCTGGGGCGGCTTAAGTGCTTTAGACTGTTCATAAGCTGCATACAACTTTCTAATGGCAGCTTCTCTATCTCCCTTGGCAAGCTCAAGCATTCCTCGCCATTTAATAACGAGTGGATCTTCTCCACTGCCACGAATCTGCTCAATTTCGTGCACGGCTTGCTCTGCATCTGTTAGCCAGACTTCCTTCTCCGGCTCTGTTCTTGGCTGGCAAGGCTCGAGTATCTGCTCGATGTAGCAATGTGCGAGAAAAACATACAGGTGCCCCCTATTATTCATATTTGCCCAATGCCGCGGGCCGGGTGTATCCTGGGCATCCGGCAGAGTCAGCGCATTCTTTGCTATTTCTATTGCCTTATAGAGCTCCGGCTCTTGCCCATATACAGAAAACCTCTGATAGTGCAAATTGGCCGCGTTGATTGCGTAAGTCACATTTTCTTCGTCCAATCTAATTGCTTTTTCAGCCGCCTCAATGGCCGTGTCAAGATGTTTAGGGCCCAGCCAAGCGTCTGAATAGACCGAATAGATTGAATAGAATCGAGAAATTGCCGCAAATACCTCTGCGCTGGAGCCGAACCTATCCGCAAGCGATGAATACTCAGGCTCAAGTGACCGAAGTTTCTCCTTTTGCTGCAGAACCCCGCTGCCTGTAGCAGATGTTAGCTTCATTGCCAGAAGATTAATGTGTGCTCTCGGGTTAGTGTCTGCAATCTTAACTGCCTGCTCTAAAAGTGCTGTGGCTTGCTCTGTAGCTTTGTCCCTTTCTTCAAGGCTACCCCTTGAAGCAAGAATCTCCCCTTTTGCGACACTTGCCTGCGCCAAATACCAGTAGGCATCGATATTATTTGGTTCAAATTCCTGGACTTTCTTCAGATCATCAACCGCTTGAGCAAGCGACTGGTCACTGTCAGTTACTGCTCCCATGCCTGCCATTTCAAGGGCAGCTCTACCCCTGAGCAGATACAAATACGGGCCCAATCGCTGCTGGCCAGCTTCTTTTTCTTCTGTTTCAAAAACATCCCACTCGGCCGTATCTTCCATAAGCAGGTCCGCGCGCTCGGCCACCTCCAAAAATTCCGATGCTTGCTCGCGTACCCGCTGCCAATATCCAGGGTTACCACTGTCAGCCAATATGTAAAAGTACTTCAACTGGTTGTATCGAGCTTCACCATTCTTTGGGTTTACCCTGATTATTTCGTCCCAACACCCCAGTACAAGTGGCCACTCCTTGGTTTCGAGATACACATTCACAAGCTTGAAAAGTATTTCTTCCCTGAGCGAATCGGTCTTTGCCCGCGTATATGCAGAATAAAAACACCGTCCGGCCTCTTTGTAATCCTTTGCCAGCAATGCCGCCTCAGCGTCTTTGACTAATTCTTCCGGATTTCGGCTCAAGTACAGAATCACCAAAATGGCACCCAGCACGACAACTAAAAAAACCGCCGAGCCAATAAGTGCAACTTTTTTATTCAACCTCCTTTTTGCCATAAATTAACCTCGTATTACATATTTCATATTTGTCTTCGTGTATTACGCTTCACCTTTACCAGTCAGGCCAATGCTCTGCCTCTAAAATGGGCAAAATCACAGCCAAGAGCTTCTTGGCTGCTACAACCACCTCCTCCTTGTCGAGCGCAACGCTTGTCTGGCTGAAGGCCAACTCCACCTTGCTAAAATACGATGACTTGCGAAAAATGTTCCTGTTCAGGGCAATCCGAGCCTCTTCCCTGCTGCCGGTGTACTGGCCGTTGACCTTGAAAAAGTACAAAATCGGGATTCGTACGGTGCTCTGCCAAAGATTAGTCGTTTTAGAACCAAAAACAAGGTACTTTGCCGGTACTTTCGCCTTGAAATCGACATTATTGTCTATCTCGAATGTTACACTCTCTCTTCCGAGTCTCTGATAGCCGCTCCCTGTCCAGCATTCCTCCGGCACATGCGGAACCCTGTCCGGAAGCTCGTAATAGGTAATAAACAGCAAGCATCTGCGAACAGAACTATTCGTGGCTTGCTCGGTATCTTCCAGATCCCACTGAATGTAATCCTTCGTACCCAAGGCCTTCAACGTATCCGTGTTCGCAATTTTTTGTTTTGAAACCACCTTATAAGGGGCCAAATTCCTCTCATCGAGGAGTTCCAAAGATTTTTTCAAGGGCAAGGGTTCCTTCTCGAAGATTATCCCAAGCTTTTTCATCGTAACCGACATACCAGTCCCGGCTATTGCAAGCACCACGACGCATATCAAAAAGGCCGGCTGCAAATAAACTCGTATATCGCATGTCGTATCTCGCATCACGCATCACGCCTGCGAACCACAACATCCTCGGTAACTGTTTTGCTTTCTTCAATGAACAAACTCGACATAAACCATGCAAGAAAACCGTATAAGCCAAACGCTAACGGCAGCATCGCCAGCCCAAGCATATCGTGATAAATACCTTGAGTATATTTAGGATGTATCAGCACATAGATAAATCCGGTAACTGTAACTCGTATTATATTACAGAGTATCGCTATGGGTATTGTGCTGGCTAAGAGAATAATTCGTTGCCATATAGGCCTGTAGTGCAAATACGCCATGGCAACTCCCAAAGCCAGGAACGCCATCAACAGCCTCATCCCGCTGCAGGCCTCAGCCACATCAAGCGCAGGCTCCAGCGGTTTGCCCTTGTAAAACACATCTATCACCACACCGTTAGCCGTAGTTTTCAGCTCCGGAACCAGATTCAATAAGCCACTTGCCACTGTGGCCGCCCATTGTCGCATCGGTATTGTTAGCTGCGTGTAGTATCTCTGCGGCAATGGAACGGCAAAGACCAGAAAAGCGATTGGCAGCCACGTATATCTAATCAAACGCCACCCGCCCAGAAACAATACAATCGCCCCAAGTGTCGCTATCATGCTAATGGGCCGCAAGTAGCCATATTGCAGATGAATCATGTTAAAAGGATAAAACAAAATCCCGCAAATCAAAAAAAACAACCCAAGATAATTCGGCCCGGTTCGAAGATCTAAAATCTCTTTCTTGTGCTGGTTGATGAAGTATAAGCTAAAAAGTGGGATTAGAAAACCGTGCGACCAACTACTGTCGGTGAGCCATCTGTGGACAATCGCCCGAATCTCATTGCGAAAAAGATAGCAGAACAGCCCCCCTATTATCAATATCTTGATGTAAATATGCAGCCCAAGCTCGCGCCACCGCTGTTTTTGAAAAGGCGCACTTGTTCCTTGTGTTTCTGCAATAGAAGAAGCAATATTATCCACCATAAGTAAGTAATTTTGCTAAAACACGTTATCCCACGTCCAGGGAGGTATGGGGCTGTACGTTGTTCCGTAGTAATCCTTGTACGCAAAATTACGGTCATAAACAAAGCCAAACCCGTAAGTTGCCCTGAATGCGTTTCGCAGAATTGCACGCCATCTGGAGGTAGCGTGTGTGCCGACATTGATCAAATCATTCGGCTTAATAAAGAAGTCCGGCTGCTCGCCGCTGGCTATTTTATCCAAATCCACGCTCACGATTTCTTCTCTCTTCCTGCCGATTCTTCTTACCACCTCGCAACGTCTCGGCCATGCCAAAGGTCCCAACCCCCCCGCAGCAGCTATAGCCATCTTCAAAGTCATCGGTCGCCCTGTAATAGGGATGAACCCCGTACGGTTGACATTACCCATAATACAGAATTCTCCAACAATATCAACAGGCACATAGATAGTATCGCCAGGCTTTATCACGATATTATACCGTGGATCGCCGGCAAGCAGCTTATCAGCCGGAATCTTTATGAGCCGCGTCTCGGCCGCCTCCGGCCGTTTCAAATCCGGCACCGCCCGCTCTCTGAAAGGACCAACTAATCGTTCGTCAGGTTCGACTCCAACAAACGGCTCTCTGGGCTCTGGTGGAGCAACCTGAACAGGAACCCATTTGCCATTCTTGAAAATCCACTCAACATGCCCGGCTTCGGGCTCACCTTCCATCGGCGTCGGCGGAGTAATTTGAACCGGGACCCACTTGCCATCCTGGAAAATCCACTCAATACGACCAGCTTCGGTCTCACTCAATGGATTACCCATCGCCTTCGGAGCAACGGGTGAGACCGATGTCCTCAGTGTGTCTTGGCGTTCTATTCGCTCATCTATCCCCCTTCGGCGACGAGACGGCCCCCAGAACGGTCTGAGCACCTCTTCAGCATCTGCTTGCCGTGAACCGTACTGGTATACGGCTTGCTCATCTACCCTCCTTCCTCGACGAGATGGCCCCCAGAATGGTCTGAGCACCTCCTCGGCATCTGCTTGCCGTGAACCGTACTGGTACACGGCTTGCTCATCTTCCCTTCTTCTTCCACGACGAGACCGCTCGGACAATGTTTTCAGTATGTCATCAACACCGACCGGCCCATCCATCGTCCCTCTCGAATTAACCTGTGCGACAGATGATCCCCGTAAATCTCTGGCATCGGTCCGACTCTCCCGACCAGCGCTGGGCGGGGCAAATTCCCTATCCGTTATCATTTCAGACGAAGTTATAACCACTCTACTTTCAGGCCAGCGATGCTGCGCCCGAGGCGACTTCGGCGAGCTCATTCGAGGCGCGGTCATCCCCAGAATCCGTTGCTTCGGCCTGGTTATCCCAGGTTCAATCAGCTCAAGTTCACCAGCCTCCGGCCCAAAACGCTTATATCTTTTCTCTTTGTCCCTGGTAAAACGTGAAACATAAATGTAGCTTACGTTGAATTGCCTCGGCCCACCTGCCATTGCAAGCGCATCGGTCAACCTGAAATCATATCGTGGTATAACGTACCTGCTCGGAGCCGGCACACCATCACCTAATATTGAAAACGTATACTGCTGGGAGCTGGCTAAAGTTACGGTAACCGATGGCTCTTTTAATATGCTCGGAGAAAGAATTTGCCTTATCTCTTCTTCAAGTTGCGTTTCGGTCAAGCCCGCTACTTCGACTACCCCAACCTCCGGTATGGATATCCTTCCGGTTTCGGTAACAAAATAATCGTTTACAAAGTAAATACCCTCTTGAAGCAACTCGAAGATAGCCACTCTGACAATGTCACCGGCCCTAAACACATAATCAGATTTAACTGCTACAATATCACTTTGCAGCGGCTCTTCGGCTTCTTCCCATGCCGCTGGCGTCTCTTCCGCCACGCCCAACGTATTCAATATCACATTGACCGCAGGAACAGGACGGAACCTGCCCACCTGTGTCGGGTCAAAAAACTTATTACCGCAGCCAGATGAAAGAGCCAAGAAAAGCAAAAAGGAAATAGCAAATGAAAATCCGCAGGATGGCCAAGCCCAGTAACCAATCTGACTACGGCTTGCTCGGCCAAGACGAGTTTTGCCTTCACTTTCAGCTCGTAGCCTTCTCATAGCGATAAACTTCCCAAAAACACGTCGGGGCAATCCTATGTGATCGCCCTCATTAGGCTCGTCGCGATGCAACGCAGCGGACGGCCCTATAAGGCCGCCCCTACTCGATGAAATTTATCGGTTTAATGACTTGTCCGCTTAACTTTTTTTGACCGCAGGGCCTCTACAAAAAAATCCGCGATAAGCTATTTATACGCTCTAAACGCGGAATCTGTTCACAGCCATCACCCATTCAGGGCCGATAATTACTACCATAGCAACACAGACAAAATGGGCTTGGCCATCCTGTGGAATTATGCTCTTAATAAAAATCTATTTTGACCAGGCGCTTCTGCGAATCGCCCCGGGCATCGGTTCTAAATATCTCTATCCTGGTAGGAACCAAGACAGCCCCTTTTTCAATCTCGCTATAGTCATAGCCCTGAACCGTTAACCCCCCTTCTTGCTTTCGCAAGAAAGCAGAGGGGCCTGTGCTCCTCTGGGGAAACAAAATCATATCGACTAAAAAGCTGTCTCTGTTCTGATAGAAAACTGCCTCTGACAGATCTGGAACAGCTTCCAGAGCAGCGGGCTCAGCCATCTGAGCTTGGTCATCCAATAGACTGCGGGGCTTCATCCGTCTGTGAAACGGGTAATACCATTGTCCTTGCAATTTGACCGGATCAGGCACTTTGATAAACTCGACCGACTTATCTAAAAAACGTGCCGGTATCGTTATAACATTTAATATCACTTCCGCAAAACAACGACTCTCCACCGCGCTCGGCAAAGCCTCAATTCGGTCGCCGC
The DNA here is from genome assembly GCA_964348055.1 of uncultured Pirellulales bacterium. Classification (GTDB taxonomy): domain Bacteria; phylum Planctomycetota; class Phycisphaerae; order Sedimentisphaerales; family Anaerobacaceae; genus JAUXAL01. The sequence continues at coordinate 554 of CAYGBH010000023.1, read as the reverse complement.
CCTGCAATACACTAAATTGTCCTCTCGAGAATTGCCAGATGAACTCGCCCCGCGGCTCCCGGCCGGAAATACGAATAGAGTTCGACCAGGGGTAAACATCGTAATGTTGCTCTGTGAGGTAAAAACTGCCGTCCGGCCGGTAAAAAGTAACCACGCAATCAAGCTGCAGCTCTTTTGTCCTCATCCAGGCATCCGGTCCCCCGGCCGCTTCAGTCGCTCGAGACGCATAATCAGGCACAACACCGAGCGTTTCGAGGTCCGGGCCAACAGCCAATACCTCGATAGTATCTTTTCCCTGTTTCTGACCACACCCTCCGAGGATGGATATCACCACAAAACCCAGCCAAATTGTCTTTAAGAACGGACTAATCATTTCACCTCCCTACAGTTTGTTTTTCCGGCTCTACACTTTCTTCGCGCTTTTGCCCGCACGTCAATTTCGCAAGTTGCTCCATCAAAGAATACCTTGCGGAGGCGTCACTGCTGGCAAGCTTAATCAACGCCGCTGCAGCTTCCGGCTTCGATTGCTTCAGCGTTCGATAACGATTCTCGCC
>CAYGBH010000022.1:0-20268 GCA_964348055.1 uncultured Pirellulales bacterium | reverse complement strand
CGTTGTGGCAGTCCGTGCAGGAAGTTACTTGAGCGAACACACTCAAAGTACCCACTAAAAGGACAACAAGGGATATCATGAGCCTAAGTGCCACTTTGCCGGAAAATTTCTTTTTTGACATAAAAACCTCCTTCAAATTAATGGTGAACTATTGTTAGTTTATAAAACAATCTTCGAGCAGCGGAGATAGAATTTCTCCGTGCCCATTATGAATATGGCAAATGACGTGCCACAACGCAGGGATTTGCCGAGGGCCGTGTTAGAGGTTGCCATAACTTGATGTTATCAAGTTATTTAGCGATGCAAGAAAATAATGGTTTTGCTGGAAAAAAGAAGATTTTTAAGTCAGATTTTCTCAAAACTAAGAGACAGCCATCTATGGATTCCTATTTATGGGAACGGTTGATGTTGCGGGCTTTCGAAAGACTGCCAAACGCCTACGTCAAGGGATACACTCCGGGATGCGACGGCCGAGGAAGTCAAACAACTAAAACAGCAAAGTGCTGAGCCAAAAACCTCTCTTGCAGGCGGCATCCAACGTTGCTATTGTTGGGAGCCTGCCATTCGAGCATCCAGCCTTCGGCCAACATCTCTTATCTGTCGGTCGAGAGCAAATAAATACACAAAGTTGCATAACCACAGGAAAGAAAATGCAAGGCAAACGTAAAACATAAGACAGCCTCCGTTAACAGAAAGATTCTTTTTCCAACTTAGCGCTATTTTTCAAGAGGTCGGTTCTTAGACAAATCAGTACTGCCGCCAGAAGCGCTATCGCAGCAATGCTCAAAACCAAAGCCGCAGTTTGCCACCAAGAGTCAAAGCTGAAACTGGGTCTGTGAATATCGGGCATAAAGCGGGCGCTAATGAACACCATTGGTACATCCAGAAATGCTATGATTCCAAAGACCGCACAGACTCGTGCTCTAAGGTGTTGTGAGCCGGGCAAACTCGCTCGCAAAATCAGATAGACAATATAGAGGAACCAGAGGATCGCAGAAGTAATCAGCCGGGGGCTCGGTGTCCACCAAATGTTCCATTCGGCACGCGAGAAAATCATACCCGTAACATTCAGCACTGTTGCAAATAGCGCCCCTACTTCCGCCGACGCCGCTGCAATCAGGTCCCAGGTCGGCTTTGCGCTACACAGATAGCCGATTGAACCAACAAGTAAAACGACAAAACAAAGTAACGCACAAATCGAGCTGGGAACATGGGCGTAGAGAATGTTACGCTTAACCGGCTCGATTTGGCCTAAAGTTAATGCCATCCACATCGAAACCAGCAACAGGGCAAAAGCTAACAACAGCAGAATGCGCCTCACTTTTTCTACTCCTTTACTGCGAAGCCAAACAACAACCAACAAGCCACAACGAATATGGCATCAAACGCGGTCATGTATCCCACCGCGGCGTTGAAACTGCCGACAAACGCAAGGGTGCCGGAACCTGTAACTTCGGCACCGATTACGCCAAACAGCGTCAACAATGCAAAAGTAGCCGGTATCATCATCGGCGCAAGTATGACAAGGACAACAATGCTCAGAAGCGAGCCGCGCGTCCGAGTAAGCTGAACAACGGCAGAAAAGAGTGTCCCCACACTGGATATTCCTACATTACCCAGCACTAAGACAGCTATCAACGACAACCATCTGCCTTGGACGCTGAGCGGAAAGGATAAAAAGACAACCGGGACAATGATAGCCTCAAAAATACACAGCATGACGACGTTCACAAAAAGCTTTGCCAGGTAGATTGTTCCGGCATCAACCGGAGCCAGCAATAACGCATAAATACAGTCTTGTTGCTGCTCGATTGCAAAAGACCTCTCCTGTGCTAAGAGGCCAGCGAATAAAAGTGCTATCCACAGTGCTACAGGACCTATGACAGTTGTGCTTATCGAGCTGGCCTCAGAAGCTATCCGCAGGATCCACACTATAAGCATTCCAAGAACAATCATAGTCGGCAGGACTTGCTTTGCCCGCAGCTCGGCAACAATATCCTTAGTAAAGATAGCCTTAAAGCTCAGCCAGAAGTACTTCAATTTGTATCCCTTGCATACAAGAGGTAATCTTGCGCAAAGCTGGCAGTATCAATGTCGCACTTCATTGCGTCAAAAATCAGATGGGTCCTATCCAGAACCATCACACGGTCACAATACTGTATGCTATTGGCTACATCATGGGTTGTCATAACGAGTGTTCCGCCGTTGTCCGCGAAGCTGGCTAAAATAGTGACAAGGTGTTGGCGGGCTTCGGCATCCAGGCCGGTAAAAGGTTCGTCGGCCAGCAATACGGCGGGCTTATGAACTAAGGCTCGCGCTATAGCCAAGCGTTGAAGCAGTCCCCGGGAAAGGATACCGGCTTTGTCGTACCTGTAGGAGAAAAGTCCAATCTCTTCGAGAAGTCCCTCGACGCGAGCAGCACCGTTCTTTACGCCATAGAGGTTCGCGAAAAAAGAAAGGTTCTCAAAAACTGTTAGGTTGGGATAGACCATACTCTTATGTGCTATCACCCCAACTTGCGGCTTGGCTTTTTCCGGATCCTTTCTGACGTTGTATCCACAAAGCCGGACCGAGCCTTGGTCCGGTTGAAGAAGGCCGGCAATTATACGCAGCAGCGTGCTTTTACCTGCGCCGTTAACGCCACATATGCAGACAGACTCGGCGCGGCCTATTTCAAGGTCTATATTGTTCAAAACCAATCTCGTCGTAAAAGCTTTGCTCAGTGAGTTAACACTTATCACACTGTTTTTGGTGTCATCTGTTTGTTCGTTCTTACTCATACCGCTTGGGATTTGGAAACTCACGAAATCTCCAGAATCAGTTCTCTTTAGGGCGCAGCCGTGAAAGAGCCAGAACCACGATAGCGCCGAACACCGCTGCGAGAATCACCCATGTAGCCAAAGCAGATTCATTAACTTTAAATCCTGTAATTTGGAAAGTTATTTTTTCTGCAGGAGCAAGGTTGCTCTGCTTATAATACTCCATCGGCACTCCGTTTGAGCGAATGAGTCGATTTTCCGCCTCTCCGAGACCTTGGAGCTCTGCCTGGCCCAACTCTGCAAAAACCACAAAGCTGGACGTTGGCAAGGAAATTTCTTTCACAATATCCATGCTATCAGAAGTTACGTCGAGAGTGTACGAAAAAGTGACCTGATACTCTCCCGGTGGTACAGCCAGAGTATCATAAAAACCTTTTTCCGTAGCAACCAAGGCATCGTCTTCAAGATAGCCTGAGAATCTGAGGTTCTTGAATCCCTCAGGGAGCATTATCTCCAAAACAATAGGTCTGTTTTGGTCGTCTCTTTCCTTTGAGGTTACAGCCATATCGGAAGAGTTTTTGAGCTGCATATACTCTGTTATCTCGAGATGTACAGGGCGCGCTTTTATAATGAGATGATGTGTGCCGATGGACAGATTTGACACGTCATCAGAGACGTCGAAAACCTGCACAGGCGCAAAGAACTCCTTTTCTCCCGGCCTTAGCGTAACAGGTCGTCCGTTGAACATCATATCCTGGTGCTTTGCACGAGCCAGGGCAACCGTGTGATCACCTGTGGGGACACTCTCGAAAACGGCTAAGCCGTCGGCAGCAACTGTACTGTCCAAGGTATGCAGCAATTGCCCGTGTTCGTATATTAGAACGGTAACTACATCGTCGGTTACACTGGCGCCGTTTGCCGTACCGTTGGTTACCTCCACGGTTAACACCGCCCGTGGTGCGGCCACAGCAGCTTCAGCAGCGAAACATACTTGTGCAGAAAAAAACGACAGTATCATTACCACAAGGAAATATTTCAAGAAGCCCTACCTTTCCTTATTTTGTCTTGTCAGCATGCTTTGAAAGCAACGGCCAGACTACAAATAATACACATACACACAGCAAAATCCATTTTAAATTACTCATTGTTGGGAAATCCCCTTCTGTCTGTAACAGGAAACTATAACAAGTACGGCTCCAAGCACGGAGACAATACAGCCGATCCAAATCCAATTTATTAGCGGCTTGATGAGGATCTTAAGATTAATCAGCTCACTACTGCTGTCCACTTCCGTAAGAGCCACGTACAAATCACCGCCAAGAGTCCTGTTAATATCGACTTCGCTGGTGCGCTTGTCGGATCTGCTGTAAAATGCCACGGAAGGACTTAATTGGGTGACCAACTTTTGGTCCCTGTGCACCGAGATATTGGCTGTAACAGCGGTAAAGTTGGGACCATGGTCGGCTCTTAGTCCTTCAAACGTTATATTGAATCGGCCCACACTAATTCTCTCATCAGGTTTCAGCGCAGCATCCTTTTCAATCCCATATCCGCCAGAACCGGCGATACCAATAAAGGTTAACACTACACCGGCATGGACAATTCTTGCGCCGTACCACCGCATGTTTCGCGGCTGCGTAGGCTGTCTGCTTCTTCCGCCTCCAATCCTTATACACCTGCCGAGCAAATCCTGCGCCAGATTCACCGCAGCGAAGCCACAAATGACGAAGCATGGAGGAGCCAGCTTACGAGTAACCAACCAGACTATCAAGGCAATTATCGCGGCAAGACCTGCACCGATTGTCCGCCAACATTTGCTGATTCCGTGTCGCAGAAGATGTGGACAGATACTCAACAGAAGTAGAAGTGCCAAGGCCCCAGGAGCAGTAATTTTTGTGTAATAATCAGGTTTAAGGCTGATCTTTTGCTCGGTGAAAAGACCACTAAAGAATGGGAACAAGGTTCCAACAAATATCACGGATGCCAACAGTACCATCAGCCAGTTATTTAACGTTATAAATTTGTGGCCTGTGGATAAGGGAACCGGAATTTCGATCTTTGTCCATCCACGTTTACGCCACAGAAGTACTGCAGCGATAACCCATATATGGACCAACAAAACCAAGAACAAGATCCCAAGTCCAGGCTCCGGAAATGCGTGAACACTTGAAACCAAGCCGTACCTCGTAAGAAATGTACCGAAGATGCACAGGCTGAAAGTAGCGAGACTAAGCACCGCCAGCCAGCTTGCAATTGCGGTGTTTCGCCTGTAAGTTCTGGAGCAGTGCAGCAGTGTGGTTGCTGTCAGCCACGGCAGTAGTGAAGAGTTTTCCACAGGGTCCCAGGCCCAATAGCCTCCCCAGCCGAGCTCTTCGTAGGCCCACCACGCTCCAAGGACAATACCGACCGTTAGGAACAGCCAAGCCAATAATATCCAGTTGCGAGCTTGCCTGAAAAGCGGAGCAGGCCCCTGCGTGCTGTCACACTGCAGCGAAGCCAAGGTCCATGCAAAGGGGATGGCAAAGGCGGCGTAGCCAATAAAAAGAGTCGGCGGATGTAAAGCCATTGCCGGATGCTGCAAGAGCGGGTTGAGCCCCGCCCCGTTAACAGGAGCTACGACAGCTAAAGCAAATGGATTTTTGTCCAATATCAAAACGAGCAAGAAGTAAGCGCTGACCATATTGGCGATGGCCCTGGCACGGGCAGAAAACGTTCCTTGGTCAGCTTGAACTGTGCCAAACACAAGGACAGCAAACGCGACCTGTAGCCACAACCAGAACAAGAGCGAACCGGCGGCACCTGCCCACAATGCACTTATCTTGTATGCGAGCGGCAAGGTCTTTGAGGTATGTTCTGCCACATAGATAACGCTGAAATTGCTCCTGACCAGCAAAACCCAGAGAACAACCATCGCAATAGTAAGGCAAGCCAGGCAGGCAATGGTGGCATTACGTCCGCTTTCGAGCAATTCGGTCTTATTCCGCCAGGCCCCTAAAAGATCGACCAAAATCGCATAACCGCTTAGAAAGAGCCCGAGGAGCAAAGCGAAATGTCCTAATTCTGCCATAACTTACTTTACTTTTGCCCTATACTTCGATTCACACCGAGTCATGAGCAAATCTGCCTGGAAGATTCCAGTTGTGTCCAGTCGGCCTTCGACGACTACTTCCCTGCCTTCAGCGAAGTTGTCGGGTACCGAGCCCTTGTAATGAACCGGTACCTCGGCGTTAGAACCGGCCAGTGTAAAAGTCAAATCTATTTTTTCTAAATCACGGGTCACACTGCCCTGCTTGACTCTGCCGGCAATTCGAAGGGAATGATTTTTGACCGTTGACCTGTTGGCTGAAAACTCATCCACTGAATAATAATATGCCCACGAAGATTGCATGGCCTGGTACATAAAATACCCTACACCGCCGCCAATGACAAACATGCCTACAAAGGTTTTCACGAGCGTTTGTGTTTTCATAAGTTTATTCCTTATCTATCAACGTTCTCTATCGCTTCTGTCAAGAGAAATCTGGTTAACGACGACAATAAACAATTTCTCACGATTGTGCGCTAACCGAACAGGTCAATATCCTTTCGGTGTCAATACTCTTCTGGCGAATGCCTCTTGCCATGACACTCCAGGAAACATTGACCATGAAATATACCTGTATCTACAAACTCCAAACGTCCCGTTGTAGGGTCGGCCCGCACAATAGTTCTATCAAAATTTATCAAGTGGGTGTTGTTAAGCCTTGTTCCCTGCACTGCACTAATGCCATGAGCATCATGACATGCCGAGCATGGAATCTCTTCCGACAGATGTTCCTCATGTTCTGGGAAACTTTCATCATTTAAAATACTGTTTCGACTGTGGCATCTATAGCAAAGCTCATATGAAAAACTGCTCTCCTGGGTAAAATCAGATGTTTCGTAGCGATAGGCGAGAAGGTTTGGGTAGGCCGAGCCATGAGGACCTTTGGTGCCTGAGACACCATCTGAACTGTGGCAATCGGTGCAGTATATCATGCTTGTAACGGTCATCGGCGATTTCAGACTGGGAACGTTTCGATTTGCACCCGGCGATATAACAGGATGAAAAGAGGGACCGGCCGGGTCAAATTCTAACCGTGTATTCGTTTGAGTTATCTGCCTCGTAATCATAGACCTGGGCCGGTTCGGATTATCCCCATGGCATTTAAAGCATACCTCATATTCGTACTGGACCTGCTGTATAATACCCCCAGAGGCTGTTACACCAGAAACACCACGCATCACACCGGGTACTACCGGGGGCTGTGCAGGTATATCCTGGGTAGCATGTGGATTGTGGCAGTCAACACATTCGACATGTCTTGCTGCTGCTGTCGGCAATTCCTTCAGGTCATGGATGCCTTCGTATCGAACGACGTCATGGCGACTAAGTTTGGAGAGATCGAGCCTCAAATTAGTCTTTGCCACTGAGCCATCATGGCAGTTAAGACAATTGTCCTCCAATCTGGCGAAATGAAGCAGCCGTTCGTGTCCACCGGCCAAATGTGGTCTGTGACAGCTTAGACAGCCGTTCTCCACAACTGTATCGTATTGGCTGCTTTGTAGATATGAATCATTTGCGCCGGAAACCAAAGCCATTGAGCTCTCGTGGCTCGAAGGTATCCATCCAGATAGATCATGGCACCACACACACATTCCCGACCGGCGATTAGACATAACCAAGAAATTGCCGTATTGGTTGTCATGAGGGTCATGGCAAGTAGTGCATTGCAGTTCACTCGCTCTGTCGAGCTTCAGTTGTTCGGGTAATACCGAGGTTGGGCGTATCTGGACATCTTGTGCCGACAGCGCCGCAGAGTAAACAAAACTAATTGGGTGGTCGTCTGAAAGGTCGGTCCCGAGGTTCGCTGCGCCCGGAGCTATATATGTGCCGCCATAAGACCCGCCGCGCAGCGTTTCGGTCAAAGCGACAGTACCATCATGACAGCTCAGGCAAAGTTTACTGGAACCGGTTGGCTGGCCGATATTTGCCTCCAATGACGAGCTTTGGTAGATTGTGTAAACAGCCGTGGAAAGTTGGCGACTCCATAGTGGAGTCCCGGCTAAGGCTCCGTGGGGGGTGTGACAGAAACTACAAGTACCTCGTCCAGCCACAGCTGACAAGTCGTGCGGCGAACCCTCAATTACGGCTGTGGTTGTTGAGCCTGACATCGTGATAACCATAAGTATTTCTACTATTTGGGCCCATTTGGCTTTCATTTTCCAACTTCCTCCAGAAGTTCAAATATTTGAATTCTTTTGTTGAATAAGTCGGCGACGTAAATCCTATTGCGATTATCTATAAAGATACCAGCCGGCAACCAGAACTGACCGGCTTGTGTACCTTCCTGCCCGAAAGCCATAAGTATATAGCCTTGCTTATTGAAGACCTGCACATTTTCAAACTGCCGGTCTGTCACATAGATGTTACCGAAACTGTCTGTTGCAACGCCGCACGGATGAGCAAAGTTACCGGGGCGGTCTCCTTGCTGGCCGAATATTTTGAGGAACTTGCCCTCACTTGTAAATATCTGAATTCTATAGTTCAACGTATCACTAACATACAATTTACCATCTTTATCAATCCACAAGTGCGTTGGAAAGTTAAACATTCCCGGATTCACACCTCTTGCCCCGATTTGCCGCATAAACGTACCATCTTTGCTAAATAAGTCTATAGAATGTCGCACGGTGTCAGCCACATATACTGTCTCACCGGCTTGCCAATACGCAATCCCAGATGGTCTTTTGAATCGTTCACTCCCAAAAGAAAATATAAATCGTCCGTATTTGTCAAAAACGCAAACCTTACGTAGTGCGCTATCAGCAACGTAAATCCGATTATCAACTATTGCCAAGCCGACAGGCTTTAGCAGTTTTTCCCCTCCTACAAGATCAACAAATTGTCTATATTCGCGTGTTTTCAGGTCAAACACATGCACTGCTGCACCTGCGGTATCGGTTACAAACAATCTACCGTATTGGTCAATGACGACGGCGTAAGGGGCAACCAGAACACCCATTTCCTTTTTACCAAAGAGCAGCTCTTCTAAACCTTGCGACCATGAAACTTCTTTTTTCAAGTCAGCTTCTGTTGATATTGCTCCGACAAACCTTATACGCGGCTTTTCCGGCGGCCCGGGCCAGACAAGCGGCATATCGGGACTGGAGAATAACTCGGCGTGGTGGTCACCACATCCGCTGCAGAACAACAGCCAGACAAGGCCCAAAGTATATAATTTCACGAAGATGAAATATCCTGCCGGCGTTTTCTCTCTCTCAACCATTTTGGATCTCCTTGTCTTAATCAGAAAACTCGTCTTAGCCGGAAGTACAAAAAAGTGCCTTTGATTTCGTCACTTCTGCGTTCGAGCAAGTTGAACTCCACGCCTGTAGTAATGCTCAGCTGGCGATAGTTGTATTGTAATTCGGAACGCAATTGAAAGCCATCAGTAGTACCGAACCTGCTATCGTCCTCATCCCGATAGTCGAAGCGGGCGGAAATATTGTACTCGTCCGTCAACCTGCTGAGTATCTCCGCACCGCCCTTGAAGAGTATGATATCCCGCGCATCCGGTTCGCCAAAATCCAGCCAGTGATTCAAAGCCCGCAGACTTACACTTGTATCGCTGTCTATAGTCCAGCTATATCTGCCTTCCAGCTTCTTACCTGTCGAGGGGATCTGTGTTGAGCTTTCTTTGTTATACTCGGCCAGTAGCGCGAGCCCTTTCTTAACGTAATCCGCACCGAAGGTATGAATCCTGAACTCATCAGGCGTAATCTCAGTAATGCTCGAACTGACATCCTCATCCTGGCGCCGATGCGCGTAGTACAAAGACAAGCCGTTGTCGAATCGCTCTTTGATGGTAAAGTTCTGGCGGAATGTGTTCTCCTGTCTTTCAGGCTCAATAAAAAAACTATAATCTACCAAAAGCTGTTGAGGGCTGCTGATATTGGGAGGTATGCTTCCTGAGGTAGTTATATTTAGTTCTACTCGCCCGTCTTTTCGGGAGGTAATGGTGTAATCGTCGGGGGAAGTGTATACATCTGTTCCTGTGCTGTCTGTCACCACAATGGGGCTCAATGTATCGATGTTCACTCTGTCCAAGACTACAGGAAGCGGGTCGGTAAAAACATGTGATTCGTCATTGACGTACCCTATACCACTGCCGCCCGATTGCTTACTCTCAGTAAGACCTGCCATGTATGTGCTACGCAACGTACCCCACGGGTTTTTCTTTCTGTAATTGAAAGCGAGCGTACCGCCATGTTGTGTAAGATCCCCCTGCGCATCAAGGTCGGTCTTTGAGGTAAAAACATCGGCTGTTGTAACAAGGCTTTCATATAACCTGTGCTCGAAGCCGGCCCGGCCGCGAGTTTCTTTGCTCCTGAATGCCTCTCGTTTGGAATCTATGAATCTCACGCCATAATTGGTCAAGAAGCTCGGAGAGTGCTGCAGTCTTAAGCGTTCTTCCAGCTGCAAGTTCTCAAAATCAAAAGATCCGGACTGATCCAGAAAGTTAAAGTAAGAATCAAGCCTGTGTTGTTCGTCACCGCCAAACATCAAATCGTGCAACAAAGTGTATCTATCCGTTTCTGTATATATTGATGCACCCAAGCTTTGTTGCGAAATCTCAGTCCTGTCAAAATTAAAACTCATATGTGATAATTCACTAAAATCATGAGCCGCAGAATACCTGAACCGCTCGTCATCACTCTTGAAGAAGTCCCTGGCCAACGGAGCTAATCCATCCTGGCTGGCTTCGCTGGTAGTGTATTGGAATGTCATAGGCCAATCCTCGGACCGCAGCGATAGCGACGCCCCGCTGCTTTCTGTTTCAGTTCTCAAGGACCCCAAAAACTGTCGGGCGATCAAGTCCTCCGACTTACTCGCGTGGAAGACCATCGGGTATGGTTTCGCTCGCAACAATTGAGCAAAGACATTGTAATCATTAAGTGAGCTACTGTTCCTGTCGGACTGCCCATTCCATCTGATGCTTTGCTGGGCAAGCCCGAAGCCAAGAGCAGCGGTATAAAATAAAAAATCCGGATGATATACATCACCGTTTGTCTTCAGTCTTAATCTTTCTTCAAATAATTTCATTTTGCTTTTGCGTTTGTTTCCACTAGTCCCTTGTTCATCGCTACGCCGCTCAGCCACCAGTTCCAGCTCACCTTGAATTCTGTCATGTCTCAAAAGAGGCCGCTGCTTGCCACCAACGTTGACACTGCACCCTGTATGAAAAACCAGGCCTACAATGCAAAATACAAGGGCCCAAAGGCTTCTTCTTGCAGGCGCTATTCTAACTGCCCAGTGTCTTGTCTCACTGTATCGTCGGTTCAGCAACACTCTCAGGCCCTTGATTTCAATGGCTTTCTCTTTCTAATCTAATCCCTGGAGAATGAAAACAGTTTACACCCGAGTCAAATAAGAGGTTACAATAAATGCTATGCCTTGTTTCTGTTTCAGCGACCTTCGGCATGGCCACCTCTGGCTCAACAACGTCCAGTGTAATATCTTCTATCCACACTGCGCTCGGCTACGGCTCCGGACTTGACGGCTTTGCTCCCTTGGCCAATGTATTATCTATGTCCGCTATATAACTTATTATTGTTCTTGCCATCGGTACTGGAACTAAACCGCTCTTTAGAACTCTAACTAAGCCTTCTCGGGCTTTTTCAAGTTGACCGGCGCGGTAAAACTTAATGCTGCGGTAATAAAGCTCGGCAATTTCTCTTTTCCGTTCATCCTGCTGACCGCGTATTTTCTTAGTCTCTATTTTCGCTGTATCAAGTTTTTTATTGGTCTGGAATGAAGGTTCCTTCAGAAGATATTTTATTGAACTTGCGTGGGCATTATGGCAGGTAGTGCACGTAGCCGACAGTTCTTCCGAATGACCAGGAATCGATTCGATCATGCTCTTGTCGTGACACAGATAGCAAAGCTGGGGTTCTGGCTCTCTTAGCAGATGTTTAATCTTGCTCCTGTGCGGATTGTGGCAAAACAGACACTGCCCCGCCGCCACAGGCCCATGAACAAAGGATGCTGACACGGTGTAGTCAGTATGGCAACCATAACACAATTTCGGAACCGGTGCGGTTAAACGCGTTTGAGCAGAAAAGCCCCTTTCCCTGCGCTTGCCATGACAAGTGGTACAATCGCTTTGCGTCCCATGCACATACCAGATTGCCGTTGGATGTGTTTGCGCACTGCCTTTGGAGTCAAGATAAAAAGGTCCTTCTTCAAGCTCCCCTCGGCCAAGCGGTGGAACACCGTCAAAGAAAAATGTCAGAACTTTATGACGCTCAGCCTCGTCGCAGCCTAAAATGAATGCCAAGAAGAGGAGCACCAGTGTCAATCCGACCGATATATATCTGGCCCGAAATTCCACGGCATAACAACCTTTTCAATTCCCAGATAACTACGGAACCCGGCATCCTATAAAATATTTGGTTCTAACGGGTCTTCACACTCAGTTTTTATCTTGTTAAGCTCTACCTTCACCCGTACTCGTGTTGCCCCCATTGCTATCTGCGACAGCAGACAAGGGGCTGCGAGCATCAAGGTCGAAGGCTTTGTCTCTTGGCCAAAGCATTATCGATGTCCGCCAAGTAACCTTCTACTGTTTTTGCCATCAGTGCTGGAATTAAACCGCTCTCTAAAACCTTAGCTAAACCTTCTCGGGCTTGTTCGAGTTGACCGGCACGATAAAATGCTATGCTGCGGTAATAAAGCTCAGCTATTTCTCTTTGTTGCTCGGCCTGCCGAAGGCCTTGTTTTTTTGCTAAGATATTATCGATATCCACCAGGTAGCTTCCTATTGTCTCTGCCATCGCTGCTGGAATTAAGCCGCTCTTCAAAACTTTATCAAAACCTTCCCTGGCTTTTTCGAGTTGACCGGCGCGGTAAAGCGCGATGCTGCGGTAATAAAGCTCAGCTATTTCTCTCTGCTGTTCGACCCGCTGAACGTCTATCTTCCTGGGCTCGGCCTTCGTCAAGGGGGGGAGCTCACCTGTCTTACGTCCCAATCCGTTTTCTGACGGACGCTCCAGAGCAAGCTCTCTCGCTTCGGCTATTGTTCTTTCCGGGCCGGGAAAACTGCCAAAACCGTAAACGCTGACCTTATTCAAACCGTACTGGTTTGAAACGAGTACCAAAAACTCTATATTCGCTCCCTCAACAGCATACTCGCGGAACAATTCCACATTGTCGTAGTCCACGACCACTTTGGCGGGCAAATTCATCATGCCGGGTTCATTGCCGGGCAGACCAAAAAATAACAGGAGCTGGGCCTGCTGGTCATATATCTTGGTTACCTCCGTTGAGGCATCCACCACCCATATTCTGTTGTCTTTGTCAATGGCTATGCCTTTCGGCCTGACGAACTCGTCTATGTTGTCGCCCAACCTGCCAATAGTCCGCTTAAATGTTCCGGACCTGTCAAATTTTGTTATTCGGGCTCCTGCTTTATCGGTGACATAGACATTGTCTTGTTCGTCAAGAGCTAAATCACTGATAAGTATAATTTCACCCGGAGGCAGCTCACTTAGAGGTTTTATCTGTCTTTGACCCTGGCTTTTTTTGCCTATGCGTGCAATCTCTCCGCCGGTGGTCTTATCTAAGACAATAACTTGGTTGCTGCCGAAGTCAGTAACATAACAGCGTTGTCCGCGAATAACTACATCAATAGGGCTAATATTCAACTCCTTGCCCAACATGGCCTTCAAGTTATTACTTTTATCAAAAACAAACACCACGCCGGCTGTCGGGTCGGCTATGTACTTCATGCCACCATTATCGATATAGATATTCACCGGATTCATCAATCGCCGGTCTTTTGTCAAATAGCCAAACGTGTGGTTTTTGAGGTCGAGCACCTCCACCATCCTTTTGCCGACATCACACACATACAGTTTACCCTCGAAAATTGCCATCCCATATGGTGTTGTGATACCCTCCATCGTTTCAGGCTCGCCGAGTACAAATTTCTCGAAAGCGCCGGGGCCAGGGGCACCGAGGTCCTCAGGTCCTGAGAATGATTTGAGGAACTGGAGTCTCGGCCTCTCGGGCGCAGGCGGGAAAAACACAGGTCTTGATGTTTCCTGCTTGATTTCGGCAGGCTGACATCCTGAAAAAACACACACGAACCAGACTGCACTAACAACAGATATAACCAGGCGTAACAAGAGGTTAGAAATCCTCATAATATACAATTTTTCGTCATATTAACCTTATGTTCATTAGCGAAAACTGTCATCACTATGTAGGTGCTAATTGCTCAGAACCGCAGCTGCCGTAAACAAGTATAGCTTGAGAATTCCTGCAGGTATTTGGCTTCTGCTTAGGTGGATTCTGCACCCATTCATATTCATTCTACATCGTGGCCGCATCTGGGGATTCCGGGCCGTAAATCCACTCTTATTGAATGTCAGCTTAGTGGCAATATCAGAAAGACAGACTAAACTATGTAAGAATTTAGTCCGAAGCGCAATACTCCCCACTCCCCGGACCAAATTGCAGTTCCATGGGTCAAGAGATTGCAGTTATTGACCGGTCCTCATATACGATTTAGTGTGCATGTCTATTTCATGTGGCACATACGGCACAATTCGGGCCCATAGTGCACTTCTCTCGTTGAACCGTCTGGGTTCCTTACTTCTTCGCGGCCAAAATTATAGCCCCGCAGCAGGTTCTCGCCGACACCAGAGGTGTGGACATCATGACAACTGTTACATTGCATCTTGCTCTCCGCATCCAGAAGGTCTTCAGAAATAGTTCTTCCAAGCGTGCTGGCTGCCGAGGGATCTTTCAAACCACCGTCTAGGGCAGCCAATGCTGAATCATACACAAATGAGATCGGATGCGTACCGGTCAACTCATCAGCGGTAAAAGCACTGGCCGGGTCCATCCAGCTGTAACTGGGATTGGCGCCGTCATGGCAGCTCAGGCACAGCTTGGAAGCCCCACTGGGCTGACCGTCGATAGCACCCTGAAATGTCGCACTGGAGTACATTGTAAATGTAGTCATTGTCTCACTGCCGTTCCACAAAGGCACACCTGGCAGGACCTCTGCATTATGCGGCGTATGGCAACCATCGCAGCCAAATTGGTCTGAGTGTGCTATAGCCATCACTAAGGTTGGGATAGATAGTGCCATAAGAGCCATAAGAACCACGCAAAAAGCGACTTTTGCAGAACTTAACTTCATAATCGTTCCTCCAAAACTTTGCTTTAACATCTACTCTCGGCTACCAGCACTGTGAAAGGCCATAACAGTACTGATAAGCCTGATTTTCATAAAACAGAGGATGCTCGGTGAATGTAGTCAGCGAATGCATCACCCATTCCATTCCATAACGGACACTTACAACTTGCGTGCCTGATTTGCGACGTTTGAATCATTGGAAGGGAAAGTCTTGCTAAGCCCCTGTTTATCGAAGAGTTAAGGTTACAATATGTTTCTGTTTTTTCCTGAGTAATGTGGAAATATCCTTTTGGATTCTCATTTCTGGGACAATGTACCGATTGCTCCTGCTGTTTATGAGAAGTCTCAGTCCCCTGTGCTTCACCAAAAAGCTGCGCCAGGGCCTTATAATATGACATCATCGCTTTGTCTGTCTGCCCCCTGGCCTGATAAATCTTGCCCAATTCAAAAAAAGCCCGGCTGGATTTCGGGTCCAGAGTCGTTGCTTCAAGCAAGAGCTTCTCGGCTGCATCAAGCTCGCCCATTTGGCGTTTCGCCCAGCCGGATATTAGAAGCAGCCTTGCCCTGTCGAGCTGTTTAGTGGCCTTGACCTTCTTAACTACATCTAAAGCCGCCTTACTTTGACCAGCTCTACAGCAAAGCTCGCCGAGTTCCAGAACCACCTCAACGGAATTTGGATCCAGTTCTTGGGCTTTGCGCACTTCAACAATAGCCGACTCGAGCCGGCCTTTCTGTTGGAGTATCTTTGCCATTTGCAAATGCCTCTTAATACGGGCAGCAACTGTAGCGTTCGTCATAGTCCTAACGCGGCTTGCGTCGTCCGGGTCAATCTGCTGAGCAATCCCCAGCGCCTGGTTCAACCGGGCTCGTATGACCGGTGTAAAATCATATCCGTAGCCGGCTTTTACCCACAAGACTGTGTCGTTCGTGTCGGAGATTATCACAGTGGGGGTAGCGATTATGCCGAATTTCCCCCACAACTTGTATTCTGTATCGAGGAGTATGTGAAAAACTGCCCTCGATTCCTTTTCCTTGGTCTGAAAATAACCGCCAACATTGGGGTCGCTCACCGCAGCTGCTACCTGCAGACTCTCGGCGTTTGCACCCAACTCGAGCACAATGCGTTCGATATCCGCCGCTGCCCGGCTTGAGCGTTCTTGTCCTGCTGATAAAAAGACAACCATCAACACTCTCCCGCCACCGTGCCTGTAATTGAACTCGTGTCCGTCTATGTCGGTCGCTGAAAACTCCGGCATTCTATCGGCTACTCTTATCTTTCGTAACTGGGCCTGGCTCGGAACCAATAGGAGCAGTGCCTGCGCAACAAAGACAAAAGTCCCAAGCAGACTCTCTTTTCGTACTGGCAGCATAATGAACCTACCTTTTCTAAAGCTTTTTCTTACATTCTGAGTCCAGCCTTGTATTTGTAGATTACGGTCTCTCATACACAACCGGTGATTGGCGGTCATAGGCAAAAGGTAAATGACAGCCTGGCTTACAACTTCCTCCGGTTGCAGTCTTTTCGAACTGTATAGGCAGCTCCCACATTCCATAGGGGACACTTTTGCGAATGTGCTTGGGCTGGTTGCTCGCATGTGTCGCATGACACGCCCGGCACGTCCGCCCACGCCGTTCTTTATTCACATGCAAAAAGTGAAGATTTATGTTGCCATTTCTAAAGTCCGTAAGATTATCCGTCTTAGCGGTCCACACCAAACTTTCTGCATGACAGCTAAAACATAGCTCATAGTTCTCCTCCAAGAACGGCGCATAGAATATCGGAGGATAACTTTTCGCCAACAGCCTGAAGTACTTACTGCCGTGAGTAACATGGCATCCGCTGCAGTCATTCTCCGCAACGGGGCCGTGAAGAAATTTCTTGTCTTTGAGCTCATCGGTAAAAGCGGGCAGAACCTCATCCTTGCTTATCCCCTGGGGTTTGTCGTGACAGGTCATGCAAAGAGTTGTCGCATCCTTCTTCAGCAGGAATTTCACCGTTGAAGCATGTGGAGTATGACAGTGCATGCAGCCGTCAATATCAGCCACAATGCTGTGCTGATAGTGGGAGTTCTCGGCGACTTTCTGTATATCTTTGTGACACGTGTAGCAAAGGAAGGGTGCGACATCTTTAACCATCTTTGAGTTAGGGGCGCTATGCGGATCATGGCAACCAACACAGTCTCCTTTCATTGGCTCATGAACAAACTCAAATTTTGTCAACTCATCTTTTGTCACCACATGGCAGGAAAAACAAAGCTCGGAGGGATCGACGGTCAATAAATTACTATAATCCGAGGCGTGGGACTCGTGGCAAACTGTACATTCTCCGACCGCCACCGGCCCATGTGGGAATTCAAACACTTTGCCGGTTTGATGGCAATTTTCGCAAAGAGCCGCAACTGTCTTTTCGAGGATCAAGAACTTGTTGTCGCTGCTGTGGGGATCATGGCATTGTGCACAATCGCCGGTCTTCAAGGGCTCATGCACGTTCTTCTTTGCCGTCTGCTCCAAATGGCAGTATTCGCAAAGGTCTTTTCCTTCCCGCGCAAACTGATAGGTATGCTTATTAGAATCCAGAGGCTTATGGCACGATTTACAATCACCAAGACCGACCGGTCCATGCACATAAGCTTTCTTGCTGTAGTCCGCATGACACTCTTCTGTAACACACGTCTTTTGTGGTGAAGTTGGTTTTTCCACCGCGAGCCCATTGGAAATTAACACACAAATTAACACAATTATCAACCAGTCAATTTTTTCTAACATTACCACACCCCTTAATCCTCACTAAAGCTCATAATGTACTCGTTTCATCGGGTTTTCCTGTAGTAGAAGTTCCATATGCATATTAGTTTAATCAGCAGCTCTGAAAGCCCCGGGCCTACGCCTATAAAGAAGTACCAGCGTTCCAAACTTTGTTCTATGGTGGAACGGTCTGTTCAACTCTAAGACGGTCTGGTGACCTGTGCCATTTTGCTCAATCGTTGCGATAATAGCAGGATGCAACAAGCTCTCAGAGTTGTTGTTCCACTCGGTCTTAATAATTGCCCCATCCATAATCTTTTCGATGCTGAAAGAGTACTGCTCGTTTGCAAAAGGATAGGAGTGACCAAGCACAGCTTTTTCCACCCGTTTTTTCCCATTCTTAGACAAGAGTAACCACGGCTCATATCCACGTGCCACCACAAGAATATGTTTTCCTTTTGCGCTGCGGAGGTCAAAATCTGTAAACCTCACACGCAAGGGAAGCTTTGTTTCTTTATGTGGAGATGATGGAAATTTCGCCCAAAGCCATTGTTCAAAAGTTCCTTCGCCGTCGTCGATGGCTACTTTGACAGCAGGATTAATTGGCTTTTCGGATTGATTGAACACCTTTTTTGTCCCGATATCGACCGAATAGTGCGGCATATACTCCAGGATAGTTAACTTATATTTGGACTTGGGTATAGTTATTGTTCCTCCCAGATTAGCCACATACTCGAGTGGTGAATTAGAATCCTCGGGCCAGACCGATAGAATGCCAACGGCCCTGGGGTGGACTAATCCTCGCAGTAGTTTCTCAGCGGTATTTCGGTCATGAAGTTGTCTTATAGCAACACTTCCGATACTGGAAGAGACCGATTGCCTGGTTGGGTCGCCTGGGCTGAGCCAGAGCTCCTGTTCCAGGTCGTTACCTTTGATTGCTAATTTTGCAACAATCCCTCCACCACGATGTTTGACTGCAGTGGTTTCCCACTTCAGATCTGGGATATATTTTTCGAGCCGAACCTGCATTGGTGTTCCTGTAACCGGCAAAATAGTGTCAAATTTGTGAGGCTTGTTCTCGTCGGAAACAGTCAGTGGAAAACGCAGCCCTTCTCCTTCTAAACCCATCTTAACCACAAGCTCCCACGGCCCCGCCAAAAACCAGTGGTGTGGTCCGGCTGGCATAGCCAAAGATTGGTTAGTCAATGCTGACACAGCAACGATTGCCACGACAGTAAGTTCAACAGTTCTTGAACGTACAGTATTATTATGTGTTCTTATCATCAACTCTACTGTACCTCAGATATTATTTTGTCTGCTTTGAGAAGCATTGCTTCAGTATATTTGAAATTATGAACGCCCCAGCTTCCATCAGATGCTACCAACTCAAGAATTGCCCGGGCTTGCTTGACTCTGCTTTCAAACTTTTGCGCGAGTTGCTCATCTGTTTCGTGCTGTCTGCGCTCCTCGAGACTATCAACTTCATCGTTTATTTTCTCATACAATGCTTTGATTTTCCCCTTCCAGAAAGGTATATATTGTTGACCCGTTCCTTTCTCGTGGCACCTGTCACACGCCCGAGGAACCGCTTTAGCGACTTTTCCAAAACTATCCAACGTTCCAGATTTTCTTCGCACCTGCTCGATATGACAACCGGTGCATTCCACGTGCGTGAGAAACATGGGACTTAGAACCCGCTGCGTCCTTTCGTCCTGCATTGGGTGACCAGTCATATAGATACTGCGCTGTGCTTGATGAGTCTCGCTGTGACAGTTCTGACAATCCATCATGGCCGAAATTGATGAAACCTGTGTTTGGCCATGCGATACCTTTCCATGGCATGCAAAGCACTCCACCTTTTCATAATTAGTGTGGGTCTGATGAAGTTCGGTGCTATCGGCCTGCTGATCTTTGCTGAAACTATGGCAGTTCAAACATGCACTATCGGCCACCTCACTTGCCTTCTCGATTTCTTTCTTATGACAAGAATCTTCACAGCTTGCTTTGTACGAAACAAACTCAGCATGGTTAATTGTCACCAATCCACGTTTGATGACCCTATCTGGTACCTCATGGCAATCGTGACAACTGGTCTGCATCAGCCGTTTGTCACTTTTATTATCTTTAAGGAAATGGCACGTGAAACATACATTATTGTTTACACTGAAGTGTTCATCTCCTTCGAAGTGGCTATGGCAGGTGCAACACGAGATTCTTATACCGTCAACTACCTTTGCAATGTGGTTCTTGTGAGTGAACTTAATACCTTTGTATTCAACATTACCTGACATAAGCTCTTGGGTACTATGACATTCTGATCTCAGACAGGATATATCTTCAACCGCAGCATTTGGCTTTGTGCCAACTCTGCCGACTATACAATCAACCGCTTGGGCCAGACCGTTTATCTTACCCTTTACATGACCGACAAACCCAGGCTGGAGATGACAATCAAGGCAGTTTACCTCGCCGTGGGATGATACCTTCCAGGTATCGTAATACGTGTTCATAATGTGACAAGAATTGCAGAAGCCCGG
>CAYGBH010000021.1:0-20317 GCA_964348055.1 uncultured Pirellulales bacterium | reverse complement strand
TGGCTATGGCAAGGCCAAGGAAGTCCCGCTGGCGGTTGAGAAAGGTATAAAGGATGCCAAGAAATCTTTGCACAAGATAGCCTTGCTCGGCCGAACGATTCCACACCGGATAAATGGCAAATACAGGGCTACAAAGGTAGCTTTGATCCCCGCCAGCCCGGGCACCGGGGTTATCGCCGGCTCCAGTGCTCGAGCAGTGCTCGAATTTGCCGGTGTGCAGGATGTTCTTACAAAAGTTTACGGAAGCACTTCTGCAAAAAATGTGGTCAAAGCTACGCTGGACGGGTTATTGAAATTACGCAACAAAGAAATGGTTGAATCTCTTCGTGGAGTGGCAATTGATGGTTGACAATTGCCGATCGACAATTGGGTGGTTTGAATGTTGAATCATGAAATAACTTCTATCGCTGGTAAACACACGCGTCGCCGCCGTGTCGGCAGGGGCACGGGCACCGGCCGCGGCAAAACCTGTGGCCGAGGCCACAAAGGTGGTGGCAGCAGGTCCGGCTCGACTTCTATCTCCCTCTATGAAGGTGGCCAAATGCCTTTATTTCGACGATTGCCTAAACGCGGCTTTAGTAATAAAAGCTTCGCAACACGCTGTGAAATTGTCAATGTCTCACAGTTAGAAAGATTCGACGACGGCGCTGTTGTGGGTATAGAGCAATTATCTGATGTCGGATTGATTGGCGGTGCCAAAAGCAAAGTCAAGATCCTCGGAAAAGGAGAATTGACAAAAAAGCTGCAGGTAACAGCTCACAAATTCAGCAGAACTGCGGAGCAGAAGATTGTGGCTTCCGGCGGCATAGCAAAAGTTATTTGATTATTGTCCCTGTGCTGTATCAGATGAAAACAAATATGAGATACAGAATACGAGGTACGAAATAATGTTCGCAACAGTAGTTAACATGTTCAAAATTCAGGACCTGCGCAACAAGATTCTTTTTACTTTGGCGCTGCTGATAATATACAGGGTCGGTTTTCACATACCGGTGCCCGGCTTCGACCCGTCGAAGATTGCTGAGGTCACAGAACAAAGAGACACGGAAAGTCCCTTGGGTAGAGCTGCTGAATACCTGCAGATGTTCACTGGTGGAACGCTGGAAAAAAGCAGCTTATTTGGCCTGGGAATTATGCCCTATATTACCTCGTCGATTATCCTTATGCTGCTGGGCGAGGTCATCCCGGCCTTGAAGAAGCTACGCCAGGAAGGCCAGACCGGCTACAAAAAGATACAGGAGTACACACGCTACTTGACTGTGCTGATATGCGTTATTCAATCGATAATATTTATGAAGATGTTGGGAGGGGGAGGATTAACCTATGCGGGCATGGAGCGTGAGGCCATGATAATGGGTATTGTCGGTATGACGGCAGGCACCATCTTTCTGATGTGGCTCGGCGAGCAGATCGATGAATATGGCATAGGCAACGGTATTAGTTTGATAATTATGGCCGGTATCATATCTCGAATGCCATGGGCAATCCGGCAGCTTTTACAGAATGTCGACTTTAGATTCGATGCACCCATCGGCACCATAGGACCGGCAAAGTTATTGTTCCTGGCAGGTGCGTTTGTGTTCGTTGTTGCCGGTGCCATACTAATAACTCAAGGCCAGCGCAGAATACCGATTCAGCAGGCAAAACAAATGCGAGGCCGCCGAATGTATGGTGGACAGAGACATTATTTGCCGCTGCGTGTGAACCACGGGGGGGTGATGCCGTTAATTTTCGCATCCAGTTTTATGATGTTCCCACCGATCATAATTCGTCAGTTGGCAACCAGATTCCCTGAGTCGGGAGTTCTCGAGACCTTGAATGATGCTTTCCGTCACGATGCTTACACCTACAACCTCTTGTATATGTTGTTGATATTTTTATTCGCTTATTTCTGGGTAACGGTGCAGTTTCAGCCCAAAGAGATGGCCAAAAACCTGAGGGATTCAGGAAGCTTCATCCCCGGACTTCGGCCTGGACGCAGAACCGCTGAATACCTGGAAACGGTAATGACCAGAATCACTTATTTTGGAGCCTCATTTTTAGCCGTAATTGCCGTTGTGCCGACCGTGGTTTCAGTTTCATTGGGAATTGACTTGCGAGTAGCAATGTACTTGGGCGGCACGGGTTTATTAATAGTTGTCAGCGTTTCGCTCGATCTGGTTCAGAAAATCGAAGCCAACCTCTTGATGCGCAGCTATGAGGGTTTCAGTGGAGCTGGCAGAATAAAAGGATCGCGTTGATGAGAATAGTTTTGTTGGGCGCCCCGGCCGCGGGCAAGGGAACGCAGTGTAAGAGCATTGCTGCTCAATATGGTCTGCTTCATTTGTCCAGCGGGGATATCTTACGGCACCAAAGAGCTGCAGGCACCGAACTGGGGAAAAAGGCCCAAAGTTATATGGACTCAGGTGCACTTGTACCGGATGAAATTATAATTGAGATGATGACTAAAGAGATAGATAAGGCCCCTGTTGCCGGTTTCATACTGGATGGTTTCCCCAGAACCGTTAACCAGGCCGTCGAGCTTGATAAATCATTGGCTTGCAGCCGGCACGAAATAGACGCTGTTTTGAACTTGAAGATAGACGACAGGATAGCGGTAAAGCGAATAACCGGAAGGAGAAGCTGTCCTCGATGTGGAGCTGTTTACCACATTGAAAACTTAAAGCCGAAAGTCGAAGGCATATGTGATAAAGATGGCACCGAGCTTGTTCAACGGCCTGATGATAGCCCAGAGGTCGTGGCCAATCGCCTTAAAAACTACCACGAGCAGATAGAACCGCTGGTGGATTACTATAGGAACAACAGCACTGTTTATGATATTGATGCTGACAGGGACGTCAACGAGGTAAGGGCTTGTGTTTTTGAGAACTTGGACGCCCTTGTCAAAGCGTGAAACGCCGGTTGTATATCGAATCACGAGGTACGAACCACGAGATACGAAATTAAATGGCTATAACGCTCCGCAGCAGAAGAGAAATTGAGTTAATACGTAGAGCAGGTGCTGTTGTAGCAGATGTTCTTTTAAAACTAAAGGAGATTGCAGAGCCGGGAGTGACTACCGGTCAATTAGACGCCATAGCTTCGCAGATGACTGCTGATGCCGGAGCAGAGGCCTTGTTTAAGGGTGTCCGCAGCCCGCTGTCTCGGATTCCGTTTCCGGGCGCAATTTGTGCCTCGATAAATAAGCAGGTTGTTCACGGGATTCCTTCAGAGAATATAAAACTTAAGGACGGTGATATCCTCAGCATTGATTTTGGCGTTAAGCTTGACGGCTATTGTGGAGATGCCGCAGATACGATTGCCATAGGTGAGATTTCCGAGAACAAAAGCAGACTATTGGACGTTACGAAGCGTGTTCTGGATATAGCAATAGCAAAATCTGCACCGGCTGTTAGATGGAGCCAGATAGCCGCCGAGATACAGCAATATGCTGAATCCGCCGGCTTTTCGGTAGTAAAAGATTTTGTTGGACACGGCATTGGCAGAAAAATGCATGAAGAGCCGAGAGTGCCCAACTTTGTCAGCGATGAACTGCTGGCAAACGACATTATTTTGGCCGAAGGAATGGTTTTGGCTGTTGAGCCGATGATTAATGCCGGCTCCAGCGCTGTGCGAACGCTAAAAAATGGATGGACAGTAGTAACAAGAGACGGAAAATGCTCGGCTCATTTTGAACATACAATCGCGATAGTGAAAAATGGTTGTGAGGTGTTGACTGTAAAAAGACGGTGAATCGTGAATCGACACTCGAACGAGTCGCGAGCCACGAAAAATGGCAAAAAAAGATACAATAAGATTGCAGGCCAAGGTGACCGATGCTCTGCCTAACGCGATGTTTAGAGTGGAGCTGGAGAACGGCCACAAGATTTTGGCGCACGTTTCGGGTAAGATGCGAATGAATTTTATTCGGATTTTACCGGGCGATACGGTCATAGTTGAAATGTCACCGTATGACTTAAATAGAGGCCGAATAGTCCTTCGGCATTAGTTGTGACTGCCGGCTCGTGATCCGAACCGGTTATGAGCTGCGAATTACAGATGTGAAGGCAGACATGAAAAATGAAAGTTAGAAGTTCTGTAAAACGTATATGTGAGAACTGCAAGATTGTTCGTCGCAAAGGCGTCGTGCGGGTGATTTGTACAAACCCGCGACATAAACAACGACAGGGTTAATTTTATCGTAAAGGACCAAACGTCAAGCGTGATACGAAATACGTGAAGGAGCTGATATGCCGCGTATAGTTGGTGTTGATATCCCCAATGATAAATCAATATGGATTTCGCTGACCTATATTGCCGGTATAGGCAGGTACACCTCGGAACAGGTTTTAAAAGAAGCCGGGATCGAAAAAAACGCAAAGGCCGGCAAGCTCAGCGAAGACGAGCTTAGCCGGATAACGCAGATCATCGACCGCAATTACATCGTGGGAGGCCGGCTTCGCAGGCAGGTTGCTCAAAATATAGCCCGCTTGCGCGATATAAACTGTTATAAAGGCGTGCGCCACAGAAAGGGGTTGCCTGTCCGGGGCCAGTGCACTCAAAGTAACGCACGCACTCGTAAAGGCCCAAGAAAAACAGTCGCGGGCAAGAAGGGTGTAAAGGAAAAACGCTAAAAGCCAAAAAAGAATATTAACCACGAATTGATTCTAAACGAGGTGGATTAAAAAATAAGAAGCAATCAGCGAAGTCAGCGTCGTCAAGGAAACTACACAATACGAGACAAATAATGGCAAAAGGGATAAAGCGGAAAGTTAGAAAAAATGTCGTTCGTGCTATTGTGCACATAAAGGCGACATTCAACAATACGTTGATTACGGTTACGGATTTAGATGGCAATACGGTTTGCTCGCGTTCAGGGGGCTCTGTAGGCTTCAAAGGCTCTCGCAAGAGTACGCCTTTTGCCGCCCAGCAGGCTGCGCAGCGTTGCGCCAATACCGCTATGCGTAACGGCGTGCGTGAGGTTGAAATAAGGGTTAAGGGACCTGGTTCGGGTCGTGAATCCGCCATCTCAGCCCTGCAACAGGCGGGATTACGCATCGCCTCGATAGAAGATGTTACCCCCCTGCCGCACAACGGCTGTAGGCCGCCAAAGAGAAGGAGAGTATAAAACGCCGATACCCGAGAACTTTTTTTGGAGATGAGTAAAAAGGATGGGACGTTATCTGGATTCATCTTGTAAACTTTGTCGTCGTGAAGGAGTGAAACTGATGCTTAAGGGCATCAGATGTGAAACGGCTAAGTGCCCGGTCGAAAAAAAACAGCGTAATTTGGCTCCCGGTATGCATGGCTGGCGCAGAGGCAGGACAAGCGAGTATGCTGTCCGGCTGCGGGAAAAGCAAAAGGTCAAGAGATACTACGGACTTCTGGAGCGGCAGTTTATGAGGTATTTCCACAAAGCCGAGCGGATAAAGGGCAATACCGGTGAGACCCTGCTGCAGTTGTTAGAGAGACGTTTGGACAATGTGGTGTATAAGTTGAATTTTGCACCGTCACGCAAGGCCGCAAGACAAATGATTACTCACGGCCATATTTCTGTGAACGGACGCAAAGTCGACATCAGCGATTATACTACAAAAGTCGGTGACAGGATAACGGTCAAAGGTTCCGAAAAAAGCGTCAAAAGAGTAAAGGAACAGTTGGAAAGCAACCCGAATTTTACCACGCAGAGTTGGCTGCAGTTGGCCCGGGAAAAACCCGAAGCTACTATTGTTGCATTGCCCGCTCGAGATGATGTCCAAATTCCTGTTGAGGAGCAGTTGGTTGTAGAGTTCTGTTCGAGGTAGCTACAAAATAGTTTTACGCTTTTAGTATAGAGTTTAGACCCCTTCCAGCGGCAAGCAGAGGTACAAACTCAAAACTTATATGGGAGGTTTATATGCGAGTAACATGGCGTGGTTTGGAGTTGCCGACTCGTGTTGAACGAGACACGATGGTATCGAGCGATAAGTATGGCCGGTTCTTTATCGAGCCTTTCGAACGGGGTTTCGGCACCACTATTGGTAACAGCCTAAGACGCATATTGCTTTCCTCTTTGGAAGGCAGTGCCGTAACATCCATCAAAATAGCAGGCATCGACCATGAATTCAGCTCGATAAGCGGCGTGATGGAAGATGTCACTGATATCGTTTTGAATGTCAAGAATCTTGTCATTCGGCTCCAGGGCCAGGCCCCCAAGACAATGAGTGTTTCGGCAAACAAAGCTGGTGTTATAACGGCAGCTGATATAGTTGCCGACCCCGCTATTGAAGTGATAAACAAAGATATGGTGTTAGCCACTTTGACGGAAAAAGTAAAGTTTGAAATGGAAATGGTAGTTGAGAACGGCCGTGGTTATGTGCCGGCTTCCGAGCGAATTGTCGCCGCAGATAGGTTCGACCAGGAACTCGGAAGGATAATGCTCGATGCCGTATATTCGCCGGTTACAAGAGTACGCTACACAACCGAAGACACCCGTGTAGGCCAGCGGACCAACTATGACAAGCTGATTCTTGAGATTTGGACCAATGGAACAATCACGCCTGAAATGGCACTGGTAGAGGCTGCCAAAATTTTACGCAAGCATGTCAATCCGTTCGTACAGTATTTCGAGCTTGGAGAGCAGACAGTTGCCGGTCAGATTGCTGAGGCAGCGTCGCAAGAACAAGCAATGGATGAAGAATTAGCCAAAAAACTGAGTATGCCGATTCAGGAGTTGGAGCTTTCGGTAAGAGCAGGCAACTGTCTTGAATCAGAGAAAGTGGAAACAATTGGCCAGCTGGCGAAAATGACAGATGCTGATTTACTGAAAATTCGCAGCTTTGGCAAAACTTCTCTGCGGGAAATCAAGAGAAAACTTGCCGATATAGGCTTGTCTTTGGGAATGACCGATGTTGGTGATTAATTTCGGCAGGTTGGTTTGATAATGTTTGCGGATAGTAGTACCAGATAAGAGGAATTTAAGAATATGCGTCATAGAATAGCAGGACGTCGGTTGAGTCGAACAAAGGAGCACCGTCTGGCCATGCGACGAAATTTGGTCGCTTCGCTCATCGAGCATGAAACGGTTTCAACCACAATCGAAAAGGCCAAAGAAGTAAAACCATTTGCCGAAAAGCTGATTACGCTGGCCAAGAAAGGCACATTACAGAGCAGGCGTCGGGCCATTGCCCTGCTTGGAAATCGCGACATCGTGGATTACGAAGACGGCACAGTAGTCAGAAAGGGTACGATAATTGGAAAATTGTTTAGCGAACTTGCCCCCAGATACCTCGACAGACCAGGCGGTTATACAAGAATTATCCCTCTGTCATTGAGAAGGTTGGGTGATAACGGCCAGCTCGTCTTGCTGCAGCTCATAGGCGCCGACGAGAGCTCAAAAAAGCAAACCAAAACCACTGCCAAAAAACGCTCTCGAAAAAAGGCAAAGGAGACTGTCGAAATCGAACAGACCGCCGAAGCTCAAGAGACAGACTAAGCTAACCAATAATAATGGATGGCTGATAGTGGATAGGAAGTAGCGAGTTAAAGCAACACCGGGTGCGGGGATGCACGCTTTTACGTTTATTTTGTTAACATCAATAGTTTTTAGCTGTTAAGTTATTCGCTGAACGTAATACGAGATATGATAAAATGAGTGCGGATGATTGTCTTTTTTGCAAGATGGTAGCTGGACAGATTCCGGTTACAAAGATTTACGAAGATGAAGTGGTTCTTGCTTTTCTGGATATTGGCCCCATAAGCGATGGCCACACGTTGGTGATTCCAAAGCAGCATTTTGAGAAATTGCACGATTGTCCCCCGCAGCTGCTCGGCCGGATCGGTTCATGTCTCGGCAAAATCGCCGCCGCTGTAGCTGCCGCAATGAATTCTGACGGTTACAACGTATTGTGCAATAATGGCAGAGCAGCCGGCCAACTTATTGAGCATTTGCATTTTCATATAATCGGTCGCAATACCGGCGATGGCCTATTCGACCGCTGGCCTTCTTATGAATATCAGGCCGGGAAAATCGAGACCCTTGCCGCCGAAATTCGCAGGAATTTATGATTTAAACGCGCGCAGCCCTTGATAAGAAATACTTTTTATGGTATTTTAGCCTTTGGCGGCTTTTGGTAGTTGTCGGCAGGTAGGTTATAAACTACGAGCCACGAATCACGGACTAATGATCGCGGGGTAGAGCAGTCTGGTAGCTCGTCGGGCCCATAACCCGGAGGTCGCAGGTTCGAATCCTGCCCCCGCTATGAAGACCTAGAGATAACTTCTTCGCAGCAAGAAGTTATCTCTTTTTTTGTCATAATTGCCGAAGGGCTATCGAGTGCTTGATAACTGTAGAATATCATTTATCATCCGTTTTCGTAACTCTGACATAATAAGTCCTTTCTGTTTGATACCACAGATTTGGACACTCTCGGTGAGCGTCCTGTCAGAGAAATCTTAACGGATGATCACGAAATGCCGAAAGCGTTGGAGTGTTAAGCGATATGTGAAATGAAGTTACAAAACAGAGCGCCTATACCACCGCGAAGCGGTTTAGTTCTTCTTACGAAATCCGAAGATTTTGCCTACTAACTGACGCCTCACGCTGACGTCCATTGTGTCACTACCACATGAACTATTTGCTTCCAATACTTTATTTCTAATGAGTTCTTACTTGTCTATTAGGAGATTTATGGATCGAATCGCGCAAAGACGCCAGATCGCGTGTGACAGGACCTGGACAGAACGCTTGTACTACATCGTGATTAGCTTCAAAGAAAGAAACCGTCGAGAGGTCCACCCAGTCTTATGAGGATCCAATCACGAACGGCAGGGTTAAGGAGCTTCGGGTTCCGCGCTTGACGTGGAATCCGAAATCATTCTGGAGTTGTCGGTTCTGTGCCCTGTCCTGTTCGGGGCATGTGCAACCGCCACCATACAGGCCCCGTCATTTTCACGAAGGTGGAACTCGAGGCAATCCGTCGAAGGTTCTGACGGCGGCCGACAGGTGGGCGCTTGCCGCCCTCGTGAAGGCCACCTTA
This sequence comes from uncultured Pirellulales bacterium, assembly GCA_964348055.1. GTDB lineage: Bacteria > Planctomycetota > Phycisphaerae > Sedimentisphaerales > Anaerobacaceae > JAUXAL01. The sequence continues at coordinate 11,321 of CAYGBH010000021.1, read as the reverse complement.
TTTGTCTTGCCTATCCTCTTGTCGGTCTTCACGTAATCGATATTCGGGCTGCCGGAGAGCTTCCTGAGTTCATCCTTCCGAGTGTCGTAGTTCTCAAGTTTGAAAATTTCTCGAAACTTTTGCTTGAGGCTAGGCCACGTCGTTGCGCTCGCACCGTCTCCCCGTGCGCGGACGAGGGACTTGAACGTTGCCTCGGCTGCGGCAAGAGCACGCCTACGGTTGTCAATTTTCGTGTTCGTTCGTGGGTCATGCCACACGCGGTCGACCATGTCCGGTATTGCCATCATCTCGGTGTGGCCCACATTCGGCAACGCGCTCTTCAGATAGTACCACGGGTAACAGGAGTTTCTCTTCTCCCTCCACCCAGAAAACCCCTGGTGGCTGAAGGTGTCTTGGAGGGCGTGGAGCGTGATGCCCAGACGGCAGAGGTCCTGCGACTCCTCCGCGGTTTTCACTAGATTCTGCACTCGCGGGCTGTTTTGCGTCGTCTTCCAGGGCCATTCCTCGTCATCCCCGGGTACGAAGTGGAAGGGGACGAGAACGGTCAACTCAATCTGCGGATCATCCCATCTGTCGAGCTTCGGGCACTGGGTCTGGATCTCATAGATGTCCTCGTCGGTCTGCATGTCCGTATACTCGTCCGCCCAGGCGATCGTGGCGGCATCACCTGCCGAGTAACCAGCCTTTCTTGCCAGCGCATACGTGACGTAGAAATGAAAGTCTTTTTGCATTGCATTCTCTCCTTTCGGTTGTGATCTGCCAAGCTGTCAGATGATACCCCCAAGTGTCTCTACAAAGTGTGACGCCTGCGATCCACAGTTTGGCACTCATGTTTCATCGTTTCTCCTTTAACGAGCGCAGCATCAATACCCCAGCCAGTTGAGGGCGCGACTCACCATGCGGTTGTACCAAGTGGGCTTCTCGTTAGTGAACTTAAAGAACGCGCGACGAAGTGGCAGGCTGATCCATCTGAAAAACCTGATGTGTATGGGATTCTTCTTTAGTTTGAAGCGATTCTCATCCATATGGGCACAAGCATTATAGAAGAGATTTCCAAAGTGGTAGTTTGCGTCCAGGCCCTTGTGGGTGAACAGTGTCAAAGCCACCGGTACATTCAACCACGGCCGGTAGATGCTGCCATCTCCTATCAGCTCTATTTCAGGTTTGCCGAAAGCCCTGACCGCCAGGCGCATGTACTGGCTGATCATAGGATCGATTCCCATTTTTGTTGCCGCTACCCAATCGACGGCCACCAGGTCCTCTCCACCAATTATGGTATGCGTCAGGTTGGGACAGGTGTCGGCAAAGATCCCAAAAGGTCCATCAGCACTCTCATAGGCATCAATCAACCCGAAATGTACCGGAAATGCTTCCAAATACTCGATCGCGGTGTGATAGATATCCCGTTTGCAATGATACTCCTTGAACTTGTTGGCCATTGGCAGCGCGCCGTAGATATTCTTGAGCGTCAAGGTGTAGTATGCGTACGCGTGAGTCTTGTTCTTGGCGAAAGAGATAGGAAAATCCGCCTCACGCCAGACACTCGAGACCGGGTGATAGCCCAGATGAGTTCCGAGATGTCTGCATTCGATCGCGTCTTCAGTCATGTCGATGACCTTGTAGCCGGGCTTGCCGTCGTAATTCAGGTACTCGGCCATCTCGCGCACACTGCGCCGCTCGAAATATTCACCGTAAGTACTCTGTGCTTCGACCACGGCAATATTCCCAAACTGGGCTTCCCGCATTTTCTCGACAAGGCGCCCAACCAACTCAGGATCAGTGTATGTAGTGTGGTCGCTCTGATTGTAGGCGAACATGAAGTTAGGCTTTATGACTATAGAAAATTCGGTTTTCGATTTGCCAGTGTTGATCCGATGCTTTTCCAGCATGCCCAGAAAATTCGTCTCTTCGAGCACACGGTCCAGTGCGTCAAGTTTCTTTTCGTCTCGTACCGAAGCTACCCTCACTTTCCTCTTGGAGTTGATGGCTTCCAGCTGCATTAGCGACATATCTTCTTCCAGTGCCAGGCATTCAGCTCCGTCCGGATCCCGCACCTTTATGATCCGGCGTTGAAAAACACCAGTCGGGAAATGGTCGTTGTTTATTTCGATGACCGGATCCGCCAGCTTGACAAACAGCTTGTTGTCAGCATGGCCCTTGTCGGAGGCTAGTCTCTTCACTTTCAGACTGCCTGCTTCCATAAGCATTTCTGCCGATGCAATACGGGATAAAAACTTGCCAAAGAGTTTATCGATTTGGTCCTTGGCCCAGAGTTCGCGTTCATCGCGGAGCGTTCGCGTGTGAATCTGGACGCGTGCGGCGCGTTCTGACGGCCGCAATGCACAGATGTAGCTGTAAAGCAGCGTCGGCTCCTTGAGACCCTTGAAAGTGGATCTCTCGGCCTCGCCGAAGGTCTTGTCCGCGTCGATCGGATACTCATCGACGGCATTGGCTCCTTGCGGGCGCTTGATAGTGAGCTTGCCCGAGCGGACTATAACCGTATGAGTCATTATGTGCATGCCCAGGGGGTGCTCGGACGGCAGCGCTTCGCGCAACTTCGCAATCAAAGGTGCAGCAAACTGGCCCACTACCGGCAGCGGATACGAGACGGGATTGTTCGCCCGGGCGTCAAAATCGATCTCAAAGGCTGCATCACATTTCGTAAGATCCGGCGCTGACTCACGCATTCGGGAGAAAGACGCGGCATAATCGCCATCAAGTGCGAAAAGCGTACCGCTATAGCGGTACGTGCCATGCTCCACGTCGAGTTCCAATCCCTCCAGGGCGCGGTCAGTTACGCCGTATCTGCGATAGCCGCCGTTGCCATCGGCCACGGCGAGTATCACGTCCCAGAAAGACTCACCGTCGCCCCATGGAAAGCCCTTTTCATGCACGCCCGAGACGAGGAAGAAGTCCCTGGGACCATCCGGGCCGTTGAGCACACCGGACAGCACAAGGTTGTCGTATTCTGTCTCGTGCTCGATCCGCAGGTTCTTCAGGTACTCCTCCCGCAGCGGGGCGCAGACGAAGGAGACAAAAGCCAAGTACGCCATGACTCTTTGCTTCAGGGACTTGGGGTCGACCACCTCAATTGACGCCAGCAGAGACGGGACATCCTTGAGGTCGAAGCGCAGTTCGCCTGCACCGTAGATTGGCGCATGCTCATTCTCACCCTTGTATATGACCGTAAACAGTCGCGTCATGTCCTCGACCACATCAGCTTTGCCGCTCTTGTGGCTGATCTCCTTGTGGCCGTGAAGGTAGTACTTCTGGCCGTCCGCCGTGAACTTGAAGGCGTAGAGCATCTCTCTGATTCCGGTTTCAGGATTGAGTGAGAAAAGGTTGAAGATCCCGTCCGAAATCTCGTGGGTGCCGCCAAACAGCTCGCTGGTCACGGTTCCTGTCAGCGTCGCTTCATGATGGGATATCTTCAGGAAACGGCCAAGGTCGTCGATTCGGATTTGAACATCAAATCGAACATCGGCTCCTTGACTCTTGCCAATGTCATATCCCTTGCGCGGGTCGGTCTGGCCCTTGCCAATATAGCCGGACATGGACTCCTCAAACTCAATTCTTGCCCCATTCAAGATGCCCATTTTGTGCTCCTTTCTTTAGATCACGGCCCGGGCATTCTCGTCTTGTCCAGTGGCGCTCTGCATAGGCACCGTATTCGGCAACAGCTCATCACGAACAGGCCGATAGAATAGAACAAGTAAGAATACGACAAGAAGGAACCAGAGAATCGAAGGAATCAGCTTCACAAGTTCGGTCGCCATGTTATGCTCCTTTCTGCAGTAGAACCCGCGGCCATCACAGTTTCCACTGGCTCACGTTTACTTGCGAACGTATGAAGAACGAAAAGCATCAAGTCTCGCCACAGGGCCCTGTTCCTTGAACCGCACACAAATCCCACACAGGCAGCAGAGTATTCGTTTTCGGTACCGAGAGCCAGATCTCGAACGCTCCGGCCCAGAAGCTCGTAATAAAAGTTAACTCGCTCATATAAATATAAACCGCAGAACGTAAATTTTCAAGGGAAAAACTGTGCAAAAATTAACCGTGCCAAGCCAGCGGACAATGCGCATCGGTAGGGCCAACCGCTTCGCTCCGGCCAGCATCTCAAAACAGACCGTGAAACTGACGCTCAGGACAGATGCCATGAAGCTTCCTTAGTGATAAAATCTGCAAATACAATACTTTAGCTTCTTATGAGTTCTTGCTTGATAGTTAGGATGTCCACAGATCGGTACGTACCATGTATATATACCAAAAACGTTCAGAATTTGGGCGTTTTATGAAATCGTATGGGCTTCTGTAATTATTCCCCAAAATAGTATCCCTTAATTTTCTAATCCCAATAATCTGCGGGATTTGACGCGGCGTTCTTTATTTCCCCCTCAAACGGTTTTTTCTAAGCCATCACTCAAAAGACCGTCTTAGCAGGCGTAACTGTCTGATTTATAATATTTTGTAGTTGTTTCACCGCTCTCCAAAAGTTCATGCCACTGAAGAAATAGAAGTCTTTTCGAGAGTAGGGCATGTATGTCAAAGAGAGCGGTCAAATTCAATTGGGTTCTGGAACCAAGTAAATTCCTTTCAAAAAAGGAAGCAAAGAAACTATTGGAAACTGCAAAAGATTGGGCTGAGGCTGCGCTTCCGAAGGGGCAGAAGACACCTGTGAGGGACTATCTAATCACAGACTTGGCACTTTCGACGGGTCTGCGAGTAATGGAAATTGCCCAGCTGGATTGTGGTGATATCTTCATCCAAGATGGAATTTGTTCACTTCTTGTCAGAAACGGCAAGTGTGGCAAAAGAAGATTGGTGAGGTTTGGTGAATCGCTCAAAGAACATCTTAACAAATACATGTCTTGGAAACACGATGTCGGTGAGCCTACGGGCCAAAGCGACCCGCTGGTTTTGTCCAGCAATACTGGCTGTCACATGACTACGCGAGCGCTGCAAAAAGCATTCAAGCGCACAGCCGCAAAAGCGGGCTTGTCTGCTCACTATGCTATTCACTGTCTTAGGCATACGTATGCGTGCCAACTTTATAAGGCCAGCGGCTACAACTTAAGGCTGGTGCAGAAGCAATTGGGCCACTCCAGCATTCGCACGACAGAGGTATATGCAGATGTGATGGAACCCGACATAGAAGATGCCTTACAAAAGCTGTACAGATAAGAACGCTGCCGATATAGTTCCTGTGAAGTAGCGAAGCAACGATAATATCGAGTCCAACAACGCCAAACAGACATGAAGTGGGTGGGTCAGTAGAGTCCGTACGCGCTTTAGACGGAAGCCAATCTTAATAGGCTCGTGTGTGCTCTGGTATTAGAGTGCTTTGCCCCTGCGTAGTTGGAAAAGAGGTACGGTGCAATTAAAAGTCTGTTTTCATATAACGCACAAAGTCTGAACGTTTGGTGACTAATCTTATATTCTATTTGTCTGCTTTTGTCAAAAAAGCCTGTATTTCTTGAGTGAACTGTCTTGATAGGTTGCGAAATCCACGCTCTTACTACTCGGCTTGGTCTGGGTGTGTTGAGAAGGAAACCTGTATTTCTTTTTTTATAGTGCCAAAAAACACATTTTTAGGACAAAAATCAAGATTGCTAACAAGTTCGCATCATCCCTTTTTATAAAAAAGTGCACCGAAATTCGTTTTTAAGCCAAAAAGCGGGTTTCCCATTGCTTTGTCAATTTTTTTCGCCAAGAGTGACATACAATTGTCACAGGGAGGAAAAAACATCTTGCCATATCACTTGACGGGAGTATTACAATCAACATCTGGCCAGTATGTTTCGCCACACCAATGGAGTATTTCCAAGCGAGTGGATCTCAATTGAAACAGCCTTCGTAAGGAAAGCAAATTCCAAACCAAATTTATAAACTGAAGGGGTAAAAAATGTATAATTTTTATAAAGAAGTAGAAATCCCCGAAACTCAAGAGATAGTTGGCACAGGGTGGTTACCCCCGCTTCCCGATTTGAGGGACTATACTGAGGAAAAACCCGAAATTACTGATATGGCCAAAAAACTTCATATCTCACCAGGCATGAAGTTAACGGCTTTTCCAAACAAGGTCGACCTAAGGAAATGGTGTTCACCGATTGAAGGGCAGGGAAGCCTTGGTTCTTGCACTGCGCATGCCGGTGTTGGAATCATTGAATACTCTGAGCGTCGAGCGTATCGTAAACATATTGACGGCTCTCGCCTCTTTGTCTATAAAACAACTCGTAATTTGATAGGGGTTGTAGGCGACACAGGTGCCTGGTTGAGAAATACTATGGGTGCTTTAGTCCTATGTGGTGTTCCCCCGGAAAAGTACTGGCCCTATACCGACAAAAAACCGGATTTTGACAAAGAGCCTACCTCTTTTGTCTATGCCGTAGCTGACAACTATGAGGCACTTAGATATTTCTGCCACGACCCACAGAACAAAAAGATACATCCTACTACGGTACTTGCGAATGTGAAAAGATTTCTTGCTGCAGGTATTCCCTCTATGTTTGGGTTCTTTGGATTTCCTTCATTCGGATACTCCGACGTTGCTGGAGGTATTCCCTATCCATGTCCAGGTGAGCAAGCCATTTGGGGACACGCTATCGTCGCTGTAGGCTTTGATGATGAGATGAAGATCAAAAATACCAAATGCAATAAGGTGACCAAAGGGGCTCTTTTGATTCGCAATTCCTGGGGGACCAGCTGGGGCGATAAGGGATATGGATGGCTGCCATATGATTATGTTCTCAGTGGATGGGCTCTGGATTTTTGGTCCCTCCTGTGCATGGAATGGGTGGATACAGAGCAATTTGGCATACAAGAAAGTTAATAAAACTGATTGAAAACAGCTTATGCCAAATCAGCCAATCAATAAATCCTTTAGAATATTGAGTGGAAAGCTTCTTAAGACGTAAGGGGGAATACAGCGCGTAAGAAAAGGTCCTTGATAAAAAGGAGTTGTGAAATGAAAAAAAGAGTATTTGCCATTTTGCTTACAATCACATTTGTTTCTAATTTTGCCATCGCTTGTGAGTGGAAGCCTTATTTCGGTCTTCTTCACAGTCACACAAGTTACTCTGATGGCATGGGCACACCTGATGATGCATACAAATACGCCAAAAAAACGGGCTTAGATTTCTTCGCCCTTACTGACCACAATCATGATAAAGCTGGAGGTAGTGATGGAATATACCTATCGGCCTATCGGGCTACCTGAGCGTCCGGGCAAATTGTACAGATGAAGTTTTCTGGGCCAACTAAGTATTTTTCGAGGGCATTGTAGAGCCGGGAGCAAGCTGAAAGAGGCTCTCTAAAATGGTGCGATTCTTGACCGGTGGTACAAGAACATTGCAATATGGGGCATGTCGGATAAAGTCTGGAGAGAAATCATAAGTAGCACTAGGTGAACATCGTAACCTTTCTCTCCCAACTATGCTCCAAATGGTCCTTAGGAAAAAGTGTGCTTTGATACGGAATCTCCTGCCGGTAAGGTGCTCAAAAAATCTCAAAATTTAGAGAGAAAAACTGTTGACAGCCAATGTTTACTGGTGGTATGCTCAATACACTAACGTTTGGCGTGATCAAGCACCATTTAACTTATTGCAGAGGGTAAGTTCAAATGGGTCGTCAAAAGTGCTCAACCGCGGAAGATCAGTTTCAGAGTGATTCGGCTGAGGCCCCAAAGCGTCGCTTTCATCTATTCTACGTGAACTTCTTCTGGATAATTGCGCTTGGGGTGGTGATGCTGTATTGGATCGGCTCCTTCACCGACCAACTTAAAACAGCAGTGGGTCTGCTCGGACTCGGGGGAATCTTCGCCTGGATGGCTTTCTTCTTCAATCTTGTCCGGGAAGAACGCAAAAAGGAACTACAATTGATGCTTGACGATTTCCTGAAACTGCCGATAGGCACTCTGTTCCTTGCCATCATCACGGGCATTCTGGCGATGATTGCACTAAATGTGGGTTGCATTATAACCGACTCGAGTCGCGACACGTTGGACCGTTTGGTTGAGATACGTCAGGCCGACAGTAACGACTCCTCTTATGCAAGAAACCTTTGGCCTCGTCTGAATGCAAAGTTTCCCATCTTCACAGGGTTACGTGGGCGAGACTACGAGATTGATGCCGAAGGACTGCCGCTGATGGTGCGACGCGTCGGGCCGCTCCGGCGTGTTCGCGTGAAAGTGCCGGGCGATTTCCTTCGCTGCAATGTCGTACTCGTTCGTCCTTCTGTACGTCTTACCAAAGCATCGAGCGAGAGTGTCGATGATAGGGGCCGGGCCAAGCACGTGCTTGAAGTGCGCTTGGATGGGAACGATATGGGTGAAATGCCCTTTTACGGCCAGACCGTGTGGATCGGAAGTGGAAAGCCGCTGCATATTCCAAGGTGGCTCGAAGAGAGTTGGCGACTTAAGCTGGCCGCCGATAAGAACGCGCCAGCATCTACATTACTTCACTGGCTTGATCCCAATTGCTATTACATGATTCCGCAGCTGAAGGCAACGCAGGAACTTGAGGTGACCGTCAGACCCAGAGATTCAAACGATACGTTTGCATATACGCCACGTCCAGTGGCGGTAAAAGACCTTAATAGACAGGAGGACTTCCCTCAAATCGTTCTCCTTGATATTCAGTAGGAGCGACAAGATGACGTTCAAAACAAAAAGCAGATGGGGATTGATTGTGGCTTGTATGTGTGCTTTCGCGAGTCTGAAGATACTCGCAGGCAACGTCTCGCAGAAGACGGTTCCAATCGGCGTGCGAGTTGATATCGGGAAAGATGTGGACAAGCTATGGGGTGATCCGGCAAAAACATCCATACCGGCCGACGCGCTAGCGGAGTTCCTTACCAGAATTAAAACACATCTTGCGCACTGGGATTTCGACGATCAGACCAAGGTGGGCTCCGTTGTAACCGTCACCTTGGCCGCGACGAAGACACACCGAGACGAGGTCTTTCTGCAAATCCTACTCGATGTGCCCCCGCACAAGGACAAGGTCTTGGCTGAGAAGCATTGGATTGACGATCTCAAGATGGCCTACCCTCCGGAAAAAACGGCCAAGGATGCTATCCACTGCTTCATCGACGACGTTTTTCCCCCCCATGGCGGAACCCAAAGGAGAATCCCATTTGACCTCGACAAGTTGTCCGAGCTCGCCCCGCTGGCTACGGATCCCAAGTGGGTCGACCCAATAGACAAAACATTTGTCTTGCCGCTTTCCAAAGAAAGATTCAGCCACCTCAGGTGGTCTGTCTTTCGGCTTCATTCGGACCAGGGACACCCAAGTAAACGAGATCTTACTGCTGAACCATCCGAAAATGAGGATGACCATTGGGAACAGTATAGTAGCGCCCTGACAGAGGCGCTAAAAGTCAAGGGTAAAGACGCAACTAACAAGGATCCAAGTAATTACAGGCCGGTTCGTGTTTACTTGGAAGAATACGTTCCGGATTACGATGTTGGATGGGGCGTAGAGTAAGGAGAGTACAATGAGCTTGTCAATTAACATGAAAAGACATAGGGCAGGGGTGGCTTCCGGTTGTTTGGCCGTATTGCTCACTGTCGCGTCCTCTGCTTGGGGAAGCAGGAACAACCCGAAAGCACCAGCCAAGCCTTCAAGACCTTCGGTGGAGAGGGCCCGCATGCAATTGGATGAGAAAGCGCTTCAGCAGGTCGTTACACAACTGAACCGTCTCGAGCCCAGAGACTGGACTTTCGACCCGAGCGCTATCAGGAAATTCTACAGCGAACAGATGGGATCGGTGCGACTGGACGAGAAGAAGCTAGATTTGCATATTGCAGTGGCCTCTGCTCTGGAAAAGTCCGCGAAATCGACGGGCAGACCGGAGTTACTGGAGATGTCTGATTTGGCCTATAGTAATATCATCAGGCACACTAAGGGAGAGACTAAACTCAGAGCATCTAGCAACTACTGCGCCCAACGGCTCCGGCAAAACGACCCGAAAAAGGCAGTCGAAATAATGGAGGCCATGCAGGCAAGCCTGGATGACCCGTCGCTGAGCTGGATTGCCAGGTCTCGCAGTCTGTACAACTATGGCAGAGCGCTGCATTTGTCCGGCGATCTGGAGCGTGCATATGACGAGTTCAAGAAGGCTGCGGAGGTGGACCCGACCTTCACAAAGGCGGCACAAGCGGCCGGTGACGTTGCATTAGATTCATCCCATGAATCAAGGGGAATCTCTAAAATGGTGGAGTTGACGAACAAGCAATTGGTGAGTTTCGACTATGGGGGTACGGCGCGCAACCTTCGCCAAGCGCTGCGGGTCGGCCACTGGATCGACAATCAATTCTATCCGCAGCTACTGGGTCAACTCGTGCGATACTTCACGGCTGCTCGCATCGAGCCGACGGCTTTTGGACGAGACTGGGGGGAATTTCTTGACGGGATCCGGAAGGACGAGCGGTGCGGCCGAGACTCGAGACGCATGATAAGCGGTGTGCGATACATCTATGCCGGCAGGTTGAAAATGGCAAGCGATGATCCAATGGACGCCGTCAATCCAGAGGTGATTCGCGATTTCCATGGTCTCTGGGAACGCGCAACAAACAGGTCCGGTTCGCAGTCGGACCTGGACTTTCTTTCCAGCTTTATTAAGATGGTCGGAGACTACTACTATCGGCGAGGAGACCCCCAAGGCCTGGAAAAGTCACTCGTATACTACTGTCATGCATGGGGCTTGGACGTCGAGAACATGGAAGCGGGACTGTATTTGGCCAACGTCCTTCTTTACGACCTTAAAGATGGTAACCGACAATTGGATCAGAAATATGGGACTCTCAATGCCTTCATACACCGACTTTTCGAATCGAAAAACTTCGAGTATAAACGCGATATTGGCACAGACTGGGAACGAATCTTGAAGTGTCATATAATCCTTGCCACGATTTTTGAGAAGCAGGGACGTTGGGGTCCAGAAAGCGATCCCAGGACGGCCCAATTTCAATGGAACTTGGCGGAGAACGCACTTAGAGAAGTCAAGAAGCTCGGTGAATCTGCTTCTGCCACCTTAGAGCTATTGGCTCCGGTGGTTACCGAAGGACTCAGAAATGCAATAGGGCAGCCTGCGGGCGCCAGACGTGTCGACTTCCCGGCTGGCAGCAAGACTATTCATGTAACAGATTTCTCGACATGGCCTACGGCGAGCAAAGAGCACGGCTATGCCAGACCTGAAGGTGGTTATTACGCTCTTGAGGCAAGGAGTAATACGTGGGTAGGTCCTGGACTCTATCTGCCGATCCCTGTTTTGCAAGGCGATTTCATAATAGAGATGTCCTTCAAAGTCATCCACAAGAC